>JBOFJV010000021.1:0-18698 GCA_051657005.1 Legionella sp.
AATGATTCGAACCGATTTATTATCTCATTCACTGTTGCCTTCAGGTATCAAAAGACCATGGGCCACCTCTCATACTAAACTTAACGGAGCTCAATCACTTCAACCTTGCGGCTTACGGCTTACAACTTCCTTTGCCTACGATTAACCATAAGCGTTACCACATACAGCCCAAGGCTAAGTACGAAATGCGCTCGGTCGAGCTTTCCCGGTAGCACTTTCAGCTACTAGCAGTCGTGCACTTTCGTGGCGCACTATGATTATTCTTTTAGAATGGATTTGGAATGCTTGAGTTTATATAAGATGTATTTCTTTAAAGTTATCTCATTACATGAACCATTACAGCTCAAATCAATTTCGCTAAAGAACGAAGCAGATTATATTGTAGTACTCTTAACAAAATATTAAGTAAGATAATGGCGCCGGATTATAACCAGCATGCAACGCAGCGGAACCCAGATTTATTGATTTAACTCAGAACCATGGGTTTAGCGCGATTGCCCCTTAAGTTGACGCCATTAAGAGAGCAACTAGGACAACTTAGCGGGTAAACTCTTAACGTCGTGATTTTTTGAATACGCATCAAGAATCTCGTTTATGAGTTGTTCTACAATACTTTCCTTTAAATCATCTTCAATTAGGCCTACTTTTTCTTTCATGCTGTTCAGGCGGGTTTCTAACTCTTTAGCCACTGAACCATTGGGAAACAAAGCCGCTAAAAGACGTCTTGCTTCGCCAGGACCAATATGGCGATATAAATGGTTACGCACTGTTGCGTCTTCAGCTGTAGTACTGAAGGCCCATAACTCAACAGGCCCCAATGTAAGCGTGAGTAACTGTACGTTCACTCCTGTTTTAGTCGCATACTGCGCTAGGAAAGTACCGCCACCTTGTCGTGGGCCATGGACTCGAGTACGTAACGCGTTTTTCGCTGTTTCTGATAATCCAAAGATTGAGGTGGTTTTTTCAATCGCTTGCGAAGGACCTGCATCCATAATGTAAATGGATGTGGCGAAATCGATCATAACGGGATCAAAGTCATCTACAGATTGAGATAACAAGGCAATTTGTACTTTCCATTTACGTCCTTCACGCATGTCAATAATGACCTGCTCGCGAACCGATGTAGATTTAGAGGTACGGTGAAATTCGTCATACACAATACGCTTATGATCTTCACGAATCTCTTTAACTCGTTCTTTATGGTATTCTTTGTATTGATCAGGTATATTATTTAAGCTCTCTTCCGTTAAATAATAGTGTCTTGCCAACACATAACGAGCAAGCATGTACATTACTGCTGTTTGTCTATCTGCCGCATCACCACCACTCTTGGCTACTTCATCTAAATCCAGTGATACAACACGTGCATCCCCAATATCAAAACTGGTTACTCGTGATAAAATAGGATATTCACGAACCGCAGAAGAAATCATTCGTGAAAACGCATTAATTAGCGATTCTCCGGTAGGCGCGGTAATTCGTTCATACAAGTCTTCAATGGATGGAGTTCGACAAATAGATGCCGCATCAGCCAATAACGGCATTGCATAGCGCTGCGCCAGCATCGCTTCGTGTACGAAACCAGCCGAATACAGTGAATCAGTTACTTCCCACCACGTTGATTTTGAATCACGAACGAAACCAATTTCCTCTAAAATACTGTCAATGAACTCTTCGATACCTGGAGAATAAGGAGTCGGGTTGTATTCATCAGCCAAACTTTTATATAACTCGTCAACGACCATGCCCGCAAGATCTGGCATACCATCATAGGGTCTTTCAGCACCCAACGGAGTTGTCAGTAAGGTGACAAAATTGACCAGGAATGCACGTTCTAGTGCTGTAGGATAACGACAGCCTAACTGAGTATCAAAAGGATTGATTGAATACTCAGGTGTCATTCTTAATCGATGATAAGCAACCAGGTGGCGTTTTGAAGCTGGTAGTGCTTCTTTCAACAAAGAAATCAGTCCACTACTTGAAGGTCCGATATCGATAATAGCAATACGTGGCAGACGTAATAATCCACCTGACAAGCACAATGCCAGGTTAACAGCATTTGACAACACCGATTTACCAGAGCCTGGACGTGCATAAACCAAGTCAATCCATGTGGTTTGCTCTGTAGAACCTGGCTGGAAAGGCCATGGCTTACCATCTGGAGAACGAAAGAGTAATGCCCCTTTCGACCAAGGAGAGGCAGGACGAGTAACTGGTAATAAGGAAATCACATCACTTAAGGGTGCAACTGTAGGTACAGCCGTGCTGTTCAGAGTAGCAGCTAACATACCAGAGACAAACCCACCAAATGGATCGCCACAAATCTCAGAAACATCTGTTGAACCCCAACCTTCAATTGCTTTCACTAATTCTGAACTGCGTTGACGTAATAAAGCCAATCGATCTTCGGGGGCCCATGTTGTTGCAACCACACGCAGTCGAACAACAGACTCATCAGTGTTGAGTTGGATGTATTTTAATAAATTTACTGAGTCGCTAATCAAACGGTTTTGTGCTGAGCTAAAGGTGAGAATTGCAGCCAATAGCCCTTTAAGCTTGATTGTAGCAAGACCTTCACTTTCGATTAAAAATGAAATTCGCCAGGGAATATGTGAGGGTAATATTCGTGAAAATAACTGAATAAAAGGCCGCAAATCTTTTGGAAACAAGTCAATATACGTTGATGAGTAAATCTTATCGCCAACGCGTACTGTGCGTAAATCCATGACTTCCGCATCACGCGGAAGTACTTGTTTCGCCAAGGAAGGCCATAATAAATCAGAAGCATCACCATCAAAGCTATTAATTTCCCGCACTGTCAATTTATCACCAGGCAGGCTTGCGCGCCAATCATCCGCGGTATAATCTGGATCTGCGGTCATCCTAATTGCATGGATTGCATCATGCACGTTCAATAATTTAGCAATAATATTGAGTGAATCGAGATCATTCACAACCGAGCGCACATACGCATCATGGGTGTCACGCAGTTCAGGAATTGCTGCATAAATCGTTTGGCTGTTTTTAAATGGAAGCGCCTTGGTATCCTTAATCATTTTCATTTTGGCTTTGTTTGCAGCTTTTAATTGCTCTGAAGTCAAATTAAAAGGTCTTGTATACAAGACAAAATACACACGCTCTTCTGCACAATACTGAGCCATATAATTAGTACGTTCTTCAAACAAGTCCGTTAAATTCAACTCGAGACGTTTTGCAGTTGCCGTCGCAGGCTCGTAGGTGTCTTTAATTAATTTTCTTATGTTTTGTTTATCATGACTGAAATAAACCTGTAAAGCATGGCCTGGTCGTCCCATAGCCGCTTGGAATGAGTTCGCTAAGCCTGCAACTAAATTATCAAATTCATCACTTCCTGCAAGCGCTGAAATTCCCTCTACCTTTAATATCGACAGCAAAGTACCGTCATGATTAACTAGCACTGTTGGACTGTCAGCAGTTTCCAGATCAATATATGATTCGGTTGTCTGCTTCAGCGAAGTACTTAGCCAGGCAAAGAAGGTATCTATCCCTTCAAAAAAAGATTCTGACCAATGCGCCATTCCTTTCCTCTCGTTTAACTTGAAATTTCTTCTAATGCACTAGCAGCCCATTTTTCAATTTGTTTACGAAATTTTGCTCGCGACGGCAATAAAAGTATATTTTTAAATATTTGAGATCTTCTCTCTTCATCACTTACACCAGCGTCAATCATTAATTGACCAAAAATTGCTGGATCACTTGTTCCTTCTCCAAATTTTTCTTCCACAAATTGTGAACGAAACTTGAAGCCTCGATAAATGTTTTGCGCACTGGATTTATAGCCAGTGTCGTTTGTAATAGCACAGAATAATACGTGGCATAAACTGTTCAGCTCAGATTGGGTAAGCTCAGGGATAAACACTAAAGTTCCACCGCCATAACCACCCACACCAACTGATTCAACAAAAAAACATTGCGCACAAAAACAACATGCGGTGACTAAGTTATCTATTTTATTATTGGCATAATTATTATCAACATTTACTACTTCTTGAAACAACCGTGCCTGAAATCCACAAAACTGACACGTATATCTATCTCGTTGAAACACCTTGAGCTCAAAGGCTTTAAAGCGTTCATCGACTTTTCTGGCGGAATACAATCGCCATGAGCCTGGCGTAGCCAGTAATTTCAATTTTAATTGTTCTCGATTAACCGCCATATTCTCGGCTCACATAATATAATTAAAAGGTAATAATTTATTATAATAAATTAAAAAATCCCCTCCCTTTTCAGGGAAAGGATTAAGAATGTATTTCTTACCGTTATTATAAGTAAGCAAACCATTATTAGGTACCCGTGTAAATTGTTCCTGAAGGACCAGCTGTGTGAGCAGAACCTGACCCGAACATTGTTGCTCCTGTTACTCCTAAAATAGAAGGTAGGAACAATAAGGCTGCCGCAATAAAAACTAAAGCGATCGGTGTTCCTATCGGAATTTGAGTCGGGTTATCTTTATGCTGCTTAAATTTCATAATAGCACCGATAGAAAAACCTAATCCAGACAAATAAGAACCTGCCGTGATCAGTTTAGTCAAGCTACCAAACGAGCTAGTAATTTGCGATGCCATCTTTCCTACGTCCATAGCTGCTGCATTTTGACTTACCAAAGCCAATACGCCCAAACAAATCAGACTGCTTATCCAATACATAGATTTTGATCTACTCATGACTTTACTCTCCACCTTCTTCTCCACAATGTAAAATTAACAAAAATCAAACAAATTGACCTAACCTGAACCATATAATGTATTATTGATCATATCCAGTGTACCTACAATGTTGATTGCTAAAATTCCACCAAAAACATGGATCAGCCCTTTACCTGTCCCTCCTGGAGGTTGCCCCTGTGAAGCAGATCGCGCGATTAACACCCACCCTCTGACAAAGGCGACTAAGCCAATCACCTGAATAATAATTGTTAATGGTCTGCCAACAACACTTCCGTTACCAAATAGAGTATCAAGGGTTGGGTTACTGCTCTTTACAGGAGCATATGCCAATACATTTTGGTAACCAAAAGTACTTTGCATCAACGTCGCGAACGCTGATGGAAAATAAATAAATACCGCACCCACTAACAAATATACTACGGGTTCCTTAATGCTTGTATTACTTGACATCATTGTTCGAGCTTCACCATATACTTTTAAACTATAAATGGCTTTAAATAAAAAGGCGCAACCAATTAGATATGCCCCTCCCGTTATTAAACGCTCTACAGGTATTAAGCTGTTTGCGATGTTAGTTAATATGTTTACCTGACCTGATATCCAACACGCTACTGTGCCGCCTGTACATGTATCAGCCATAAAAAACCTCAACTATCTTCTTGACTAAACCTAATTACTCTCCCGGAGCTTGTCAAAACCAGACCATCCATAGAGTCAATTAATTTGACAACCCCATATCCTGCGATTTTCGTTCCTTCTCTTACTGTCAGTGTAGAACCATTTGTACCAATTAGCCAAGCACGACCAGGAATTACTGCATTAATATAATAAATTATTTGTTGACCAGCTTGTTGATGGCGAACTATTCGATTAATTGGTTTAGGTTTGGTACGCTCCATTAGTACATTAATTTCTTGGGATTGTCGAGCAACTTGGCTGGTTAAATCACCAATCATTTGAGTTAATTTAGTAATTTGTGTCGCTAATGAATTGACATTATTATTCACGTTCCCTACTTGTTGATTCATTGAGCTGACTTCGGTTTGAACACTTTGCTGCGTGGCTTCAATGGAAGATACTTTCTGTTGCAATGCAGAATTATTCTCTTGTACTTCTGCAGGCTGTTGTGTTGGAGTCGGCTGTTGTATCGGAGCCGGAGTTGGTTGTATTGGCTCAGGAGGAACTTCAGTTATGGCTGGTTGTGGCGCAGGAGTAATTTCAGCTACTGGAGCTGGATTTACATTCTCTTTTGGTGGGACAGAGGTTTTTACGGAAAACATACCACCAATAAATTTGTACATCAGCATGACGAAAACAATGACACCAACGGCAATTAATGCGTTACGTTTCACATTCTTCTGCCCATCTCCCCCTTTAGGTTTTGGGGGCGTAGTGGGACTACCTGAATTCTGTTCATAATGTTCACCAGACTCCTTATCAAGAGAATCTAATTCAGCAAATTTATATTCATCATCATTTTGATCATTATCTGCCATGTTTACCTGCCATCAAATTAAATAGATTGTATGTCCTGCGTAAATAAAACACCTACAGGAGTTCCAGCAAAAACTTCAACAGTCGTAGGAGTGTTAAATAATAGTTGTGCTTGTTGTCCCCAAGTCTTACCTACTGTCGCTAATCCTATAACCGCATTTTCTAAAGTAGAGCGACCAAAGCCGTTCGCAATAGTTACGTTATTACCACCACCGGTACCACCAATAGTCACTGTCGTATTTGCAGACTGGAATGCGTTACCAAAACCCTCCAAAAATGAAGAAGCAAACAAAGAACCATATCGCATTAAGTAATGGTGATCCGTTCTGCTCGAAAGAGCTGTTCTTGCTGTATTTGAATCGATCGCATACGCAGTGATCGAAATTGTTTTTGGTGCCCCAGGAATCGACATATTATTAAATGTAATGACCATCTTATTCGCATTTGCAGGTACATTAAAACTGCCAATAAGTTTTGCACCTTTAAGTTGTCCTGAAACAATCGTTGCCAGAATAGGTCCGGGCTCATCACTGTTCACTGAAGTATCTATCACCGCGAACAAAACATCACCCATCTTAATCATACTGGGTCGAGCCGCCGCAGCAACACCTACGCCAGGTTGAACAACACCCGTAGCACCACCTGGTCCAGCAGCTGCAGAAGCAATCTCCGCTTTTTCCTCTTCCTTGGATCCAACAACAAAGGACTGCGAAGGCACATTCCTCCATTCGGCCAGCATCTGATTCGCTGCACCAATCATGTCAGAGCTTTTTTGTTGAATCTTTTGTTGATATCTTTGCTCTGCCATTTGTTGATTCTGACTGTTTATAATCGCTTGTAATTGTTGGCTATTAGCAGCTGCATTAGCTTGTGCCGTCGAGCTTTTTGCACCACCTATTGATGGTATACCATTAAGATTAAACGCTCCTTGTTGTATATTAGGATTGCCTAAACCAGCGACTTGTGATCCTTCAGGGGTAAGCCCAGCATTCTGTAATTCGGTCGGACTAAAACCAGCACCTTGCAAGTCCCCTGCGCTGAATCCCGCATCAACTAAGTCGCGAGCACCAAAACCTGCACCTTTAAGTTGGGCTGCGTTAAATCCAGCATCTTTTAGAACACGTGCACTAAAGCCTGCATCTTTTAACTCTCTCGCGCTAAAACCTGCAGCTTTCAAATCTTTAGCACTAAAACCAGCATCCTTTAGATCCTTAAGACCAAAACCTGCAGCTTTCAAATCACTCGCACTAAAGCCTGCGTCTTTTAAATCCTTGGCGCTAAAACCTGCGTCTTTCAAATCATTTGCGCTAAAACCTGCGTCTCTTAAATCTTTGGCACTAAAACCAGCATCTTTTAAATCTTTGGCACTAAAACCAGCATCTTTTAGTTCAGCAGCAGTAAAACCAGCATCTTTTAAATCTTTGGCTGAATAACCAGCGTCCTTTAATGCTTTTGCAGAGCACCCAAGTGTTTTCTTAATTGTCAAAGCACTCACACCTGCAGCTCGTGCTTTTTTCAATGATTCAACACTGCAATCAGCAACGCGTCCGTTTGCAAGAATATCTATGGGAGACAGTCCTGCATTCTCTAAATCTTTAGGAAAAAATCCTGCAGCAAGGAGTTGTTGCGGTGTGAATCCCGCATCAAGTAATGATTTAACGTCATAACCGGCTTTTTTTAAAGCGTCCGCACTGCACCCATTCAACTCTTTAATACGTTTTGCAGAAACACCCGCTGCAAATAATTTTTTAAGTTGATCTGGGTTACAGCCTGCAGCATTAATTTGTGCATCAGTTAAAGGAGTTGCTGTACTCATTTCTTGGGGAGTAAACCCGGCATTAGCTAAATCTTGATCGGTAAAACCAGCTGCTTTCAATGCTTGAGCGCTGCATCCTGCAGACTGCCGGATAAGAGCTGCACTTACCCCAGCGGCCTTCTCTCGTTTTAAGGCATCTACATCACAGCCTGCTTTTTTTACATCATCAGGAGTAATGCCCGGTGGCAGCTCAACCCCAGCAGCTTTGATATCAGCAGCAGTATAACCAGCATTTGTAAGATCACTCGGAGTAAATCCTGCATTGAGTAAATCTCGAGCAGTATAACCTGCTGCCCTTAATTCTTCTGGTGTAAAACCTGCTCTTTTTAAATCTGCTGCACTAAATCCTGCATTACGCAACTCTTGGGCAGTAAAACCAGCAGCTTTTAATTGATTAATGCTGCAACCACTGATACGTCTGATTGCAGAAGCAGAAACACCTGATTTACGCAGTTTGGTTAAAGCCTCAACACTACATCCCGCTTTGAGTACATCTGCCGCAGTAATACCAGCAGGCAGACCACTCGCTTTAGTAATTTCTTCCGGAGTATATCCTGCTCCCTTTAATTCATCATCAGAAAAACCTGCGTCTTTCATTTCCTGAGCAGTAAAGCCTGCATTTCTCAACTCACACGCATTAAAGCCGCAATCTCTTAATCGTGCAGCAGTATATCCTGCATCTTTCAGTTGTCTGGCACTATATCCTGCCGCTCTTAATTCTTTACACGCACAAATCGGGTTCAGATCTTTTAGATTATACCCATTGTCTTTCAATTGGGCGCAAGTACAGGCACCGTTGATATCACTTAATTGGGCACCTTGGCTAATCACCTGATTCAGAGCATCCTTAGAACATCCGGCATTTTGCAATGTTTGTAACCATAAACTTTTTTGAGCACCTTCCTCGTTCTCTCGCGCCAAAGTTGCAAAACCAACCCCAGACTGTCCACCTTGAGAACCAATAACCCCAACACCTTCTCCCAAAGCCTGGGTTTTGATAATTGTTGGAATCGCACTTCCCCCAGTCTGTTGTGCTTTCATAGCTTGAGTAATATTTTGCTCTTGTTGCAACTTGGCATACTGAGCGGTCTGATTAAGGGCTCCAGGAATGGATTGAATCCCTCCAGGCGCATGAGATACCGCTGACGTCACTGAAGAAGTAGTAGTTACGGCTCTTAATTTTACATAACCAACTATTACAGCAATAGCTAAGAGTACTGCTGTAAAAATAATAATAACTCGTGTACGTGAGTTCGAAAAAAGCGATTTTATATTTTCTTTTTTGCCAGCCATTTATAACCCTTCTACCTTGAGCTGCATGACCTTCCCATGCCAGGAAACTAATAATACCGGTGATTTTTGCATTTCATAAGCGTGCGTACCATCTGCACTCGTCATGCTTGCCAACCAGCCAGGTGACAATATAGTAAGGTTGGTTCGAACATACATTCTGTCATTCGCTAACCAGGCGCGTGCATCACCTCCAGTAATCGCTAAACGCTTACTGGCCGGTGGGGGTACACCATCTAAAACATGAAGAAGTAATTCACTCGCTGAAGGAGGAACACCGGATTCCAGTGGCATCGTTTTCGCATTGGGACCATATCCTTGAACTCGCAAATCAACTCGATAATCGACTGCTTTTTGTCCAGGAATGAGGGTTAGCATCACGGGTGTATTTAACCCTTTCAAACGAACAGCCAAATTTCCGTAATTATATAACTTGTGTGCTTGAATCATAATGGTGTTGCCGGTTTTATCCCATTGGATATTAAAAGCATTAGGGTCACCTAAATCATAAGCTGAAATCGGCCAAGGGGCTCCAGATGAATCAAGAAAGACCAAGGAGGAAACAAACCCTTGCGCCAAACGAATCACCGGCGGTGTTGAACCTGGAGACAAGTTTACAAATTGTGATGTTGCCGTTGGCTTTGGTGGCGTTCCAACTGGTGATGACTTAGCGTATTCCATCGTATGGCTCAATTGTTTTAACTGCACAATTTGCTCAGGAGTCATGGGATAGAGACTTTTCGTCATGTCTTTAAACGCTTTATTATTAATCACTTCAGCATCACTTTGGCTTATAACCTGATCATTAGGATTTGGTTGATTTGCCGGTTTTGGTGGTGAATGATCTATATATTCAGCCAAGGGAATAGGGATATTCGGTCCCCATTGATCTGCAGGAGGATTCTGGGCAGGTGGTGGATTTTGCGCTGGCGGAGGATTTTGTCCTGTCTGATTTTTACCACCAGGTTGATTTGACAAACGTTGCTGTAATAAACGCAATTGTTGTAACGCTTGCTGCGCATTATCAGGCTGATCGGCTGCAAAAGAAACCGAAAGCATCAAATGCGTCGCTCCGCTTATACAACAAAACTTAAAAAACCAGTTCAGCTTTTTCATTAAGATACCCCACCGGTGGCAGGTCCTACCACAAATTGCGCTATTCCAATTCCTCTGGGAGAATTTAAAGTAGATACACGAGAGATCAACATAGTAACCACATTATTTTGTTGCGTAAATTCACTAGCACTCTGATAGGTTACCAATATAGGCATTTGTACTCGCCATGAAAAACTTCCGTTTAATACTCCTTTTTGTAAAATAATAGGAGCACGTGTTGCTACAGCCGAAACAATTAATTTTTTAGCCTTCACCGCATCGAGGTTATTTGATTGCTGTAATGCACTCAGGAATTGATCCCAGCCTTCTGGTGTAAAAAAGCCAGATGAAGCTTGCAACTCATCTCGATAGTTTACGAAGTTATAAGTAAATGCAGCTATAGCAGCCTGATTTGCCCACTGTAACACCGCAGAATCTGATTGGTTCGGCTGATCTAAAGGAAACAGTGGTGTAATCCGACCATTAACACTGGTTGCAAAATACTTAGGTGCTGGTGGATGTGTAATCATATAGACTAACATAGAAGCCAGTACAATATTAACAATAAGAGCAATGATTAACGAAAGCACTACCTTACGTTGACTGTCTTTATAAAATTTATTTCTCAATGTGACGACTGCTAAGGCATCTTCAGCCATAATATCCTCATATACTTATTGCGGTATTGGTTTATCTTCTTCTTCCATCGGTGGATCAGGAGGAAGCAATGCGTTCGATGAAAAATTAGGAGTAGCCAAGGGCCGCAGCTTAATAGGAGGCGCTATCCCACTTGTTGCATAAAAGTCACGCTCTGGCTCAGTTAGATATACATAAAACATCAATACTCCAATGATACAACTCAATAAAAGAGAAATAATTAATGCAACCAATCCGCGTCTGTATACATTAACATAAAAATTCTTGCTGTTCTTTATAAGGTCCCAGGTATCACGATTCATTGGCTTCCCCTATGCTACAGCTCGTCTAAATGTAATTTCTACTCGAGCATTTATCGAGTTATCGCCACCCTGTGTGAATGCAATTATAGGTTTATCACTGCCTAATCCCTGTGTAAAGATCAAACGGCTATCAACTACTTGAGACCATAAATAGTCACTCACAACGCGTGAGCGCGCCAAAGTTAAGGCATGTTCTCTTTCTGGAGAGCCGTATTTGTTGCTGTAGCTGGCTATATTAATTGCAATTTTGCGAAATTGTTTCAAGAACGAAGCGATTTCGTTTAACAAAGCATAAGATTTCCACTTAATGCGTGGAGATTCTGATTCAAACAAGTAACTTGCAGGAATACTGATCATATAATCCTGACCAACGGTAAATACTTGTACCCCTTTTTTATTGAGCTTTTTAGCCATTTTCATGATGGACGCATCACATGCGCCTAACACTTTACAAGGATATTTGGGCTCTTCTTTATCCAATGCCCAAATATCACCTTTGCAACCAGTTATCACAAACAAAAAGGCACTCAATCCAACAGCCAGAATTAGATTAACACGTACTGATCTCACTCGTTATCCTCATATTCCCCAACAACTATTTTAAAATGATTCTGACTGTAGTTCTGCTGTGTGTATTCTATCATGAAGAAAAACATACAAATCATTACGTTACAATGAATTCAATAAAATAGCTATTTTTTTAAAAATTTATTTAATGCTTGACAATTTTTTGAAAAAAAAATTGGCGTATAGGAATATTTTTTTGCAATATAAAAAGGACTAAATCAAGAGATTTTGATAAGAGGTGTAAGGTTGTTTCCATTGCGGCATTTTGACTAAGAATCTTAATCTGAAAACAACATCGAATTAAATTATGACACAACAGCTGAAGTTAGCTTTGCTCTTCTTCAGCTTTCTTATTTGCTTTGTCACGTTCGACAGCAATTTTTTCTGACAAGCCTCTGACGATATATTGCAACTCATCTGGAGAAACAATATCTCGTTCTTCAGGCGGATAATTGGTTGCCAATTGGAAATCTTTAATGAGTTCATTAGCTACCGTACCCGCGTATTTGTCTTTAGCGCCAGCCAAACTCTCTATAGACATCATCTGGTTACGTGTTTCATTAATAGGCAACAATGATTCAGCAAATGCAGCTCGATCACTGACCAAGATTGGTGGAGCGCTTACATTTTGTCGTAAAGCACTAAATATTGTTAACGCACCTTCAACCTCTTCCTCAATCAAATCTTCAACAGGTTCAGGCTCATTATGACAATGGAATGCAATTAACGCAGAGACGCCTCGCTCTATAGGCTCCTCTATAGTTGACTCATGCAATAATTTTGTAATCAATGAAATTTCTTCGCTTTCTACGCTCTTGTTAATCGATAAATCACCACTTTCCAAAATGGTTTGGAAGGAAGCCAATTGCTTTTGCAGCTTCATGATGTAATCGTCTGGCGGTGCTTCAACTTTTAAAAATTGATTGAGCTTTAATTGCTTAACCGGTTTGGGGTTAGCATAAAACATTCGTGCGCGGACAATTTTTGACTTGAAAAATATATGCGCTTCACCTTCTGTTTGTTCTTTTAAATCCAGGATATCAACACGCGATCTTTTTTCAAATGAAGAACTTTTACTGTCCATATAAGTATTGGCCATACTGGAATCTTTAGCCTGGAATGAATCGACCTTCGTAACGTATGCTTCACCTGCGGTTTTGGTAAAGAAATCCCAGGTTTCTGTAGGGTCTTCCAATTTCATACAGATCTTAATGTTAGTGTTCGCACCGATTGATGCCGCTTCTTCTTTTGATGCTTTTTGGAATGCCGGTAAATCTTGTCCTGCAAATATTGCTGAGAAACCAAGAGAACGTGCTTGGGCAGGAACCACCGCAAAACCTTGAACGGCATAATATCCATACTCATCTAGAATACACATATATGGTGTAGGTGCATTGGTTGGCTTTCTTAAGATCACATCGCGGTAATCCCCTTCAACGTCCTCTCCCAAACCTGCAGCCATCATTGCTTTTAATGAGGATACAATAATCTTGCCAAGGTTCGACAACTCATCAGGTGATTTTTCCAAGGCAGGCAATAAAACGACTAGAATGCGGCGATTCAGAACAATGTCTTTAAAATCCACTTCTGCAAGATTGGTACGAACGATATGTCCATAAGTATCTGCCAAAGAGGAGAACGCTCTTACTAACTGCATGGTAATAAAGCCATGTTGTTCCAAAACCTGTGATACTTGCTTCCCTTTTTTCTCTTTATTATAACCTGGTAAAGTACCTAAATAGTTACGTAAAGGGTCTGTAACCAACTTGGGAACTGCTTCAATATTGACACTTTCCTGGTTATCTCGCGGGAAAATTTTATCAACGACTATGGTTTCTAATCTGGTCAAATCGAAATAGTTACGAATCGTATCCGCATCCAGAAGGATTGCACCTTCATCACGCATATAAACAAGAAGACGCATCAACGCTTCTACGAATGCAATCGCACGGCCTTTCCACATATCCCCATCGCCGCCACCTGTTGACTCCCCCATCAAACTCACGACCAGCTGGGTTAACATACTGGAAGAGCCTTGGGAAAAAGGATTGAATGTATTAGAAAGTCTTCGCTCTTGAGGACCAATGATATCGCGCGCACCGGTCATGAAGTTGATCAAGAGTAAATCGTCTTCACGTCCCATACTGCGAACCATGGAAAATACTTTCGCATAAAGAGAGTTGTCCCCTTTACCATCGACGTAAATAAAACCACTGGCTTGTACCAAAGCATTAAATGCAATAGAAACCAAACATTCTGTTTTACCACTACCGGTTGAACCGAAAATTAAAGCGTGAGTACGCATGTCATCATTAGCAAACCACAGTTCGTGGCCTGTTTTACGGTCGTTACCAAAAAACGCTATGCCACGTGCGGTATTGGGTTTGTTTACACCCGGCTTCATATCGTTATAGTCTTTTGCTTTTGAAATTAAAGGAAGACGGAAAGGCAATTTCTGCTTGCGGGTGTAACTGTATAGAAAACTGGCACCACCAACAAGCATCAATAAAGTCGCGGCTTCAGAAATGTAGTACGATAAAGCGGATAACGTAAAAAGAATAATCGAAATATTCGTAGGATCTGCAAAAAAATCAGCAATTCTCTGCGTCAGAGTTCGCGTATCCCTAAGTAGGAGGGTAGGATCTAACTCATGACGAGAATCAATACCGCGCATCATGGCTCTAACTCCTGCATTTGACGGGGTGTTAACTTAACTTCTTTTATGGCTATCTCTAGAGCTTTGATTGCCTCATCTATCATCGGCACCAAAGAGCGTCGTCCCATTTCCTTCTCTGCTTTCCAATGGGCAAAAGCTCCAGCAACTTCGGCATAAGGTGTTTGTCTGCCAACACTATTAAGCATATACCATAAACGCCTATCAATAGGTTTTAACCACAAAAATTCAGCACTCGGAACAACCCCATCATCCCGAGCTTTTGCAAGTAATGTTGCCATTACACTTAAAGTATAGGCATGTTTTGCAACAACTTCCTGCACTATTTCACTATTTTTATATTTATCGATTACTGGTTTTGCAACCATGAAATCCGGTTTGCCTGCAACAAATGTCTTATCGAGTGTTGCTAAAACATTATTGGCAGCATCTCTATCGCGATTGATCCGTGCGATGAAAACAGCCGCTAAGGCATAAGCTTGAGGTGACAGATGTTCAAAACCATCCCAATAAGGGCCCAATTGCAGAGTAAAAACACGTTTTGCATCACCTCTGCGTATGCCAGCCGTCATTTCCTGTCCTGAGACAGGATTATCCAATAACACATCATCTTTTTTTAATAGATTATACTTACGCGCAAATTCCATCGGTGTCATTGCCATGGCCCAGGGACCTTTATTCACATCCTGGCTTACTAAATCCTCCTTGACTATGGGCATAATAGCCGGCCAGTTAAATTGCTCCTGTTCGCGCAATTTTTTCATGTCATAAACTTTACGAAATTTTAAAGTGATGTTTGACCGGTACAGCACAACCGCTAAGGCAAGCAATACCACAACCACTGGATAACGCATGAAATCACCAACAGCCCTTGTTGTTTCAAGCAACTGATCAAAATCGACCGCATTAGGATCTACGGTTTGCATCAGGTAAATCAAATTCGTTAATTGGTCACTATGAATAAACAAATTGACTAATCTGGCTTGCAAGATATTAATTTGGAAAAGAACCATCACGATGTACTGATGCCCAGTTTTCCAAATAACAAACGCAGTAAGAAACAACAAAACCATGATCCATATTGGAGCCATGGAATTATCTGATGAACCTGGTTGTTGGGGTTGTTGCGCCATTACTAAATACTTTTCTAATTGATTCGTTATATTAAGTATATACCGCACTAGGATAATTTTGCGAGAAATTAAAGCGTTTATTCTTGCTAAATCAAATCATTGTTCTTTAATCAAGCGGCAACGCGTAAATTGATAAACCCCGCTTGAATGGACAAAACGGCTCACATTCTCAACATTAAGCGCTTTGTCTTTTAATGTGAGTAAGGCGCTGCCTAATTTATCCTTAATCACTTTGTCTGGATGCAGTGGAATAATATCGGTTTGATTAATGAATATTGCTACATATGCTTCGTTCTGCTTATTTTCTTTTGTTTTAATTAAAGCCTTAAGCTGCTCTTCATCAGGATATATAGGACGTGAAATCATTTGGCGAGGCAAATTCATAATGATTCGCTCCCAAGATTGCATGTTTGTTCCATCTGTAGAATAAAGGGAAATATATACTTCTTGCTGACCACTGCTTAATGCAAGACGATTGGATAAATAAGATTCTACTTTAGCTTGTGCATGACTGCGAGCATTTACCTTTTTTGCAAAATTTTCACGTGCATCCCTCAAACTCTTACCGATTGCCCGCAAAAAATTAGACTTATCCCAAGGCCCATTTTCAATTGCTTTATCCAAGGCCTTAAGAATTGCTTCATTTTGCTTATCAGTAAGTAAGTCTTTCATAACATCGAACACAGCCTCATTTAAGCGTGGCGCACCCAAAAAAAATATATAATATAGATTATTAAAAAAGTATAACAGTAATTTAAATATATCTAAAAAAGAAAAAATTCACAAAGAGTAACTACACCATTTGTGAATATTAATAAATGATAAAAATACAGTATTTATAATATTAACGTCTCATTCCAAAAGAATTTTGTTGCGTATCTTCTTCCGTGACAACAGGTTCTTCATGTCTCGTAACGACCGGTGATTTATTCTCTTGGACTTGATGCACCTCATGATTAACCGCATCTCTTAAATCACCACGACAGTCGATTGTTGCATCAAGACATGCTTTAATGTCCTGGTTACCGGGCGTCATTGAATTCATTCTTTGTAATTGTTCGCTAGCTTTCTCTACGGTGGCCATTACTGCTGCACCATCATCTTTATTTGGCGGTGTAATTGTTTCAGTCCTACTACTACCCTGAAAGGTAGCCCACTTATTATCTTTTGAATATGTCATCATATACCTCAACAAAACATATAGCCCTTTAGATTAAGTATAGTCTACCAGAATAAATTGCAAGATGAATCTAAACTTACCACTCCTTTCGATTTCTTTACAATATACTTTAAAAAGCCACACCTAGTCATACATTAACTCATCTAAAGGCGTATAATCACGACTCGGTCCACCTTGAATCAGTTCATTGAGCACATCAGTCATACACAACAAACGTAAAACATTCGGTGTTACTTCATCAAAAACAACCCTAAGCCCTAATAACGCACCTTCTGCTTCATCAAATATTGCTCCTAATCCATACCCTAAACATAAGGAACACAACTGATCCGCACGTTTCGCAATTGCAGGTAATAAGCCCGTGTCAGCAAACACTTCGTCAAAACTCACAAATCGGTCATTCAGGTAAAACTTGGCATTTAAACTTCCCGCAATTAATGCCATACACTGACTAATATCTCGCTCCATACTTACCGCCACCATGGTTGTGAAGACTTATGGTTACCTGCTAAAAAGCCTCTGGTCCATCTTAAAAAAACAGGTACCGTAAAACCATAATGTTCAATAATGCCAAAAAATACAGCTGAAACCAAAACAAGTACTCCAGTCCATATCCTAATGTGCATTAAAAACAAAAAGATAGGAAATGCAGCACGAGCATCGACAATAAAGAATCGCGCACTTCTGGCAGAATCTCGCCAATGCGCTGAATCAGAAAAACCTCCAGCCATACATCTACCTTAATTAAATGATACCCCTATAAAAAAGTATATACCTAAAAACAGGCTTTAGCATCTTAATCAAGGCAATATTTTTTACTTTTACTGTGAATAATTGCAATAAAATCTGATCCTTAATCATTAAAAAATAATTTTGTTCTATTGCTTTTTTAAGAGTACAACCTCTCTAGTATTCCCAGAGAGGTTTTTTGTTTTTTACGGATGACTGCAACTTACGGATGTCTGCTTCTATAGAATTATTTATTCACAATGGAACGTGCTTTCGAAAAACTAGCCCCTAAACTCAAGCGCATCACCTCTTCCATTTCCTGCTTCTTTGATGGCTTTGCAGATGGTTTTAATTGAGGTACAGCAAATGCTTCGCTCACTTCCTCTGTATTTTTAGCTGGGGTTTTACTTTCAGACTGAGATTTGCTCTGTCCAGCACCCAGTGTTCCTAACATTGTACTGTATTGACTCATCTGAACTCCTCGAATTACACCTATTAAGTAATAAAGTAACATAAACAACTTAAGGAATTATTAATACAATAACATTTTTTATAAAAAATACTATTGAGTAATGAGTCTGTTTTACGTTATGGTTAAAGAACCTATTAAGAAAATAGGTTCAATTGTCATTTAAGGACGAATGCAGTTGCTCAACAGACCATAGGTCAGGGCGATTGAGAACTAAAGAGTCTCGATGTAGATTCTAGTAAGGAGGGAATATGGGCTCTTTCCCATTTAAGGGGGCAGCTAGAATCACCCACAGAGCACCTTAACACGCACTCTGTAATTTTCAAATTTTCTAAAACCATAAGCTCTTCGCTGAATTAGTTTCATTTTACGATGACACCATTCTGTGATTCCATTTTATTTACTAAACCGCCACATTCTGGCGACTTCATCTTGCCAAGTTCCCAGGGTCTTACCCAATGAAGCTAAAGCCTTAAAAGCACTTTGCTTTAATTCAGTCAGCATGCCTAAGAAGGTAGGTATTACTTTACGACATGCCTTTTGTGTTAATGCTCTTTTCATTAAAAGAGAATGAAGTTGTTGT
>JBOFJV010000022.1:0-14634 GCA_051657005.1 Legionella sp.
CGTATATACGAGGATTTCTTGCGTACGCTCTTACTTTGACAATGACTACAACTTGCTAATCGGTTATAGCTTACATCTAATATTAATGGTTGATATCCGCTAACTTTTACTATGGAAAATCCAGGTAAATTTAGGATAATATTGTACTTCGGCACTTTAATCTCCTTTTGTTCGCTAAATCAAGGACTTAGTATAGACTAATTTGATTAAAGTGCCCCCTTAATTGGTGTAGAGACGATAATCTCTCTTTACTGAATGAACGTTATTATGTAGCGTTCACTCAGCGAGAGAAAACGTTTCCAGATAGGATAACGTACGGGCGTGAGTGACCGTGAAGCAATTGATTCACCGATCGTCTGGATCCAGGGACCCTATCCAAATCTCTCGATACGTTTGAATAGTTGAGTTGGTTACGTAAAGCACACCCGATTACTATCGCAAATACTATCGAGATAGACATGAAATCATATATTAGCTTCCTTTTATAAGTGATGTCAACAGAAAATTCTAGAGCACTAGACTACGTAATCGGAGTGCGTTGACAATCACAGAAACTGAACTTAACGCCATTGCGGTTGCTGCAATCATCGTATTTAACAGGAGTCCTGTAAATGGATACAGAATTCCTGCAGCCAAAGGCACACCGAGCCCGTTATAAATAAATGCAAAAAATAAATTTAACCGGATATTATGCATGGTCGCTCGCGATAAATGACGGGCTTTAACGATACCACTTAAGTCGCCATGCACTAACTTTCAATTGCTACATCAGTACCGGTGCCAATTGCAATACCAATATCAGCAATGGCTAAAGCCGGCGCATCATTCACACCATATCCAGCCATAGCGACCGTAAATCCTTTTTCCTTTAACTCACTGACAATACTACGTTTATCCTCAGGCATCACTTCAGCAAAGACATTGCCGATTCCTAAAGTATTTGCCACTGTTTCGGCTGTTTTTTGACTGTCTCCAGTGAGCATAGAGATGTCAATATTGTTCTTTTGCAACTCCAATATGGCTTTTGGAGTACTTGGTTTAATTGGATCCTCTACTACTAGGATCGCAACTGTTGCTAGCGCCACCGCCATAAACAGTACTGAAGCCCCCTGCGCGAGAAATGCCTCGTCCTGTTCAATCAGCGATGCCTCAGGTGCTCCATATTCCTGAACGAGGCGAAGAGGACCTAAAGCAACCGGCACCTCATTAACCGTACCAAGCACGCCCTTTCCAGATAATGCTTCAAAATCGGTCACTGAGGCTAATGACAATTGCTTTTCCTGTGCCGCGGTCATAATGGCATGAGCAAGTGGATGCTCGCTTTGACGTTCCAATGCGGCTGCTAAAGCCAATAGCTCATCTGCTTCAAATTGTCTTTCAGTAATAATTTGCGTTAACCTGGTTTTACCCAGCGTTAATGTTCCTGTTTTATCGACAACCAGGACATTTACTTTTTCCATCTGTTCCAATGCATCCGCATTTTTTACCAATACACCATTTTGTGCCACTTTACCCACGCCCACCATGATGGACATCGGCGTGGCTAAGCCTAATGCACAAGGGCAAGCAATAATCAGTACTGAAACTGCCGCAAGCAACCCGTAACTTAAAGCAGGCTGTGGACCAAACCCAAACCAAATAATAAATGCAACTGCGGCAATCAAAATAACGGCGGGAACAAACCAGCCAGCAACGTTATCCGCCAAACGTTGAATCTGAGCACGACTGCGTTGCGCGTCACTCACCATCTGCACAATACGTGACATCATGGTGTCACTGCCCACATGTTTTGCTTGCATCACAAAGCTGCCATTCTGATTGATTGTCGCGCCGATTACTTTGGCTCCTGACTCTTTACTGATTGGCATGGACTCGCCAGTCACCATGGATTCATCCACATTACTGCGTCCTTCAAGCACTACGCCATCCACAGTGGACGCACTCGAAGCAAATCGTCTACTTGAATTTGCTCGAGAGTGACTTCGTGCTCATTACCGTCTTTATCGATTCGGTACGCTTTTTCAGGCACCAAATTTAATAATGCCCGTAGTGCACCACCCGTTTGCTCTCGTGCCTTTAACTCCAATACCTGACCCAATAAAACAAGCGTGGTGATCACCGCAGCGGCTTCAAAATAAACGTCAACTAATCCCTCTTTATTAAGAAATGCAGGAGGAAATAACCACGGAAAAATCAACCAGATCGTGCTATAAATCCAAGCAACACCGATCCCCATCGAAATCAGAGTAAACATGTTCAACTGACGTGTTTGCAGTGATTTGATGCCTCGCTGAAAAAAAAGGGAACCACACCATAAGACCACTGGAGTTGCTAAAATGAATTGAATCCAGGCAGCTCTTTGTGCAGACAGTACGTGGAGGAACAGCGGTGCACCCATATCCAAAAATACAACATGAATACTGAGAATCAAGGCCAACCAAAAGCGACGTTTCATACTCTGATATTCATGATTGGCAACTTCCGCAGATGCCGTTTCAAGCTCTAAAGCCATCCCACAAATAGGGCAATTTCCATGTCCTGATTGGTGGATTTGAGGATGCATCGGGCAGGTATAGACTCCTGTTGCACTGTGTTTTGCAGCAGGCTTTTGGTGCTGAGGATCTGATTGATGTCCTTTTTGCTGATGATCGTGATTGCAATGTCCTTGTTTCATGGCACCATCCCTATTGTGTAACGGTTTATCTAATGACATCAACTTAAAAGCTTTAGAGGTTGTAGCCTGGGTGCAGCGCAGCGAAACCCGTGGTTCCGAGCTTGAATCAGACTCCTCCCCCCTGGTTACGGCTTCGCCTTCACCCAAGCTATAATCCATTGCCGCCAACCGATATTTAATCCTAATATTAAATGATATCTGCAAGAATAGATTCATCCTGTTCCAATAATCGAGTCACAATTTGATTAAACTCACTCGCAAAAAGATCTTTACTGTGTGTGGTTAATGGCCCATTAATTGAAAGGAAATACTCACCCTCCTGATTTCTTGAAAATAAAATCCATAAAGAACGACTGTTTATGGGGCGATCTTCGCTGCCAAAATGATTTGGGTAGGAATAACTCAGGTTTGCAAAACGCTGATCCACGAGTGTCTTGGTGAAAAAAGAAGGTGTAATGTTCACGAGCACTCTTAAACGTTCCGGTTGTCTTAATGGAATATTTAAATTAAACCATGTATTAAGGGTGTATTTGATGTCAATATTATTACTGATTGCTTTTGACCAACTGAAGTATTCCAAATAGTAATCAATCAGCAACGGATTGAGTTTCGTTTTCTTAAATTGCTTTTTGAGGAATAATTTATTCCACAGTTTCATGGCATGATAACCGATCGCATAGCGAAATCCTTTATGCTCATAATTTCGGATCACCTGAGAGCATTTTTGATAAGGCGCTGTTTTTATTTGTTGTTCTTCCAAAGACTTAACAAAATCAATAAATCGATCATGCTCATTAAAGGTACTGTTAATGCGCTTAAACTCAGAAAACGTACCGATAATTGATTTGTACTTGCTGCCTTCCCTGCCGCTGTGAAATAACATAAACGGCATTTTCTTTTGTCGAACCAGCTTATAAAAAACAAGATGGCAGATGGCAATTAAGCCGGTGCTCACATTGATATTTTTCGTTTTATGCCATTCAATAAATGCTGCAACCAAACGCGGATTAAGTGAATAATGAAACAAATACTTTCGTTCATCCGTATCATACGACGTGTACTTCCGTCCAAGATACAGCATATTAAACCCTTTATTATAATTCCGCCAAAAATCGATTTTTTCCTTTAAATTAGCATCATAAAGTTGGTTATTCTTTTGAACAAAATTCAAAAATGTTTCTTGTTCCGGTGTTTGCATGAGTTTTTTACCAAGAAACATGGTTTCATAGAATTTTTGGAATTGCAAAAACACCAGATCACAGGAAAGACCATCGGCAATGATATGAGGAATGATGATGTGCACTTCATGTAAATCACTATTTATTTTATAAAGATAAATCCGAATCAGTGGTTGTTGCGTTAACGGGATTTCGGTTAACAAATTATTTTGAAACTCCAGGTTTGATTCCATGGGTTCATCACTTAATGAAACATCCTGATAAACGAGTTCGAACTGGCCTTGTTTCCTCAATTCCTGAATGGGAATATCCTCATTAAAACTCAACCAAAAGGCACTGTTTTGCTCAACAACCGCCTTAAATGCTTCGGATGCCAAATCCTTATTGAGCTTCCCACGTATTTGCACCTGGATGCCAATATTATAAGGACAATTCATTCGATTAAACATCCAAAATGCATATTGAAAATCACATAAAGGAATAACCTCTCGCGTTGCTATTTCCCCTGCTTGATTGATTGTTTTAGGCTCCAAATCAATGAATTTGTTTAATGCCTCATCGACGTTTTGAGCAATCTTGCTAATACTGGGATCATTAATAAAATATTCAATGGATAAATTCAGATGTGGGCATTGCAATTGGTCATGGATCCGATTTCTTATTTCTATAGCCATCAATGAATCCAGGCCTAACGCAAATAAACCATCATTGAGCTTGATTTGCGCCCCATCCTCTAATGCTAATACATCAACAACGATTTCGCGTAACACATGACTTAATAAGGTAATGCGCTCTTGCTTTGTCTGTTGACGAATGGTATTGAGCAGATGGTGTTCGCTGCGAGCCTGCTGCGCACGTCCCGATAACCAAACGTGTCTTGGCGAGTATTTAAAATAAACATCCCAATTGATTGGACATACCATCAGTTGAGCATGCTGGCTTGGCAATAACACATCAAGAATGGTGATATCCTCTTTTGGCAGCAAAGTAAACCCCCGCTGTTGCATTGCTTGACCAAGGTTTGCACTCATCCCTATCGTTTGAAATGGCCCCCAGTTAATTGCAAGAGCCGGTAGCCCTTGCTGATGACGTAAATGAGCCAAGCCATCCAAAAATCCATTGGCTGCCACATAATTTGCCTGCCCTCGAGCACCTAATACAGAAGCTGAAGAGGAAAATAAAACAAACTGATCCAATTGATTATTTTTAGTGAGCTGATGCAAAATCAAGGCACTCTCCATTTTTGCATTGAGTACGCTGTGGATGACTTCATCACTTAGATTGACCAATAATCCATCGCTCACAATACCTGCTAAATGAAATACACCACGCAATGGTTTTGTACTTTGCTCTATATCCGCGATAAGCTGTTCCATTTGCTGATAATTACTCGCATCTACTTGATAGTGTTTGATATGCACATGCTCTTTGCTTACCTGCTCCATCAATTGATTCAACTCAAGCGAACACGCAGAGCGGCTCGTGATGATAATCTGTTGCGCACCTTTTTGGATGAGATACTCTACTAATGCCCTTCCCAAGCCTCCAGTTCCCCCAGTGACCAGATAACTTGCATCCGGTTGAAACGATGGCTCCAGTTCTTCAACACGACGCAACAACTGAATTTTTTCTAATCGAGGAACAAAAATTGAATCTCTTAGCGCAAATTGATTTTCATAACTGTTTGCAGTGAAAATATAGTGCAACAGTTCGGTTAAAGAACCTTCACTGTCTGCATCAATCAGATAGTTTTTGTCTAAATCAAGTTCGTTATTAAAGCTTTTCCAAAAAGCAGCAGCCATCGTATGGTAAGGATTGACGACATCTTTATCATGAATGGCGAAAGCGTTTTCCGTTACTAACAAAAAACAATTAGGCCGCTGCTTAAATAATTTTTGGCAACAATGAACCAGATCATTAAACTGGCTTTGCTCGTATAAAAATACAATGTTCTTATTCGCAACAGAATCCAATTCATTGAGATTTTGTGCCAGTTGATATTGAAGTTTGCCCAATACCTTTTTTGCTTTACCAGAATTGGATGACAGAACAATAAGCTCCGTGATGTCTACAGAAGTTGCACCATGCAGCTCCAGGGGATGCCAATGCGTTTGGTAAAGATGGTGCAGGTTCGCCTCGTAATTACTTTGAGCGGCCTGATGCAATTTCAATTCTTCTATTGCAGCAATGAGAAATCCTGAATTATCGTATAATTTGATATCAAAACTCAGCTCGTTCACTGAAACGTTTTGGTTTAAATGCAGCCAAACAGTACGTGGCGCTTCTTTATAGACGCTCATCTTCTTAAAAGCAAAAGGAATGCAGTTCACGTGTGCCAATTCAGGCATCAACAGCAAAATACTTTGCATGATACCGTCAAGCAACACAGGATGATAATAATACCCTAATTCCTGACTGCTTTTAGTCATTGAAAGTCGAGAAAGGCTGCGGCTCTTTTGCAAATAGCTTTCCTGAAGAACGTGCCACTCATTGCGATACGCCAATGAATTTTTTTTAAAATGTGCTGCAATTTGCACTGAATCCATATGACGATCAAAGACTAACTTTAACGCATGGAGATCCAACAATTCCGGGATTGCTTTAAGTGCGGCATCCATTTTCATTTCTGCACATAATTGCCAACTGTCTTCTTGTTTTGCAAAGATGTTGATTTGATATCGCTCAGAACCTTTGGGTTTGACGTGCAACTGAAATTCCTGATTTTGGATTGGATAAAGCAGTCGCTCATTTTGAAATTGTTCGATACAAAAAGCATGGCAATTCAGTATCAAGCGCGCAGCTGAGATACCTGATTCAATATAAGCCGTAACCGGGAATACGACTCGCGTAAAAATAAGGTTTTCTTTGATGTATGTTAAATGTTCCAAATCCAACTTTTGTCGAAACAGGTATTCCTGATTAGGAAGCGAAACCATCTGGCCTAACAATGGATGAACGCTCTCCGCGGCAGCGCTGGGACGTGTTGGTTTTTTTTCAATCCAATATTCGGTTTGGTCAAAGTGATAATTAGGCAAACTCACTTTAATAAACTCAGATTCACTGTTTTGATAAAATGAATGCCAATCCACCTCTTTACCTTGCATGTAGAGTGCCAATACCGATTTAAGTGTTGGCGTATTGCCTAAATCAAGTGTGGTTTTGGCTTCATGAGAAGAGGCAAATTGCCCTGCTTTTAATAAACGACTGGCTTCTTGTGCGTCTCCTGCTGCCACAGCCAAACGATACGCATAATGAGTTCTGCATGCAGCGGCAGTAAAGCAGATATCGCCAAAATCATCCGCCGTATGTTCTAAATACTGCTGATAACCGCGTGCTAAATATTCCAATGACGTTTGTGATTTAGCAGATAAAACCAGCAAACTGGTTTGGTGTGCTGTTGCCTCTCGCTTCTCGATGATCTTAGGAAATTCTTGCAAAATCACATGAGCATTGGTCCCACTAAAACCAAAAGCGTTGACTCCGGCACAGTTCCGTTTAGAGGAGGTATTCCAATTCATTTTTTCTAAAGCAAGATGTGTATCTCCAAGGTGGATGTACGGATTTAATTGCTTAAAATGAAGAAGATTGTAAATTTTCCTATTTTGTAAGCTGAGCACCGTTTTAATAATACTGGCAACACCGGCCGCGCTTTCGAGATGACCAATATTTGTTTTCACGGCACCGATATAAAGTGGGTTGTCTGGGCTACGTCTCTGACCATACACCTTGTTAATTGCATGAACCTCGATCGGATCGCCCAAAGGGGTACCTGTGCCATGCGCTTCGATGTAACTGATGTCATTGCTCGATAGAGCAGCCTGGCTTAAAGCCTTACTCATGACTTCTTCCTGGCTTTTACCATTCGGAACAGTTAGACCTACGGTTTTACCATCATTGTTAATTGCAGATGCCTTAATCACTGCCAAAACTGTATCTTTATCACGTAATGCATCAGACAATCTTTTCAAGAAAATAACACCACACCCTTCAGAGCGAACATAGCCATCTGCATGTTCATCAAACGTTTTACATTGTCCATCAGGTGAGAGCGCTCTCGCTTTCGATAAGGTAATATTGGACTCTGGTCTGAGTAATACATTCACGCCACCCGCTAATGCATAGTCAATTTCACGATTTTTCAAACTTTGGCACGCATAATGAATCGCAACCAGGGATGAAGAACACGCCGTATCGACACTGATTGATGGCCCTTTAAAATCAAAAGTATACGCCACCCTTCCTGGAATGAGATTGACCACGTTCCCTGTAATCATATATGCACTCAATTTGTCTTCATCAAGAATGTTGCGTTCAAGGTGTGCGTGGTATTCATTGGGTCCAACACCAGTAAACACGCCCGTTAAACTTCCTTGCAATGCTTCTGGTGTATAATTTGCATTCTCTATTGCTTTATAACAATTTTCTAAAAAAATACGTTGCTGCGGGTCGATTAATTTTGCCTCTCGCGGACTAATACCAAAAAAATTGGCATCAAAAGACTTGATGTTATCTATGAGTCCCAGCTTGTTCACATAGGATTTTCCTGGGGCATCGACATCAGGATCGTAATACAAACTATTGTCCCAACGCTCCATAGGAATATCAACGATCCCATTAACTCCTTCCTCCAACAAAAGCTCAAAAGCAGCAAGATTAGGCGCTTTAGGAAATCGACAACTCATGCCAATAATTGCAATGGCATCTTGCTCTGGCTTGACCTCCGGAAATGAGGCGCTGGTCTGGATTAAATGAGCATCCAACTCCGATTCAATATGGTGGGCGAGCTTGTTAATAGTTGGGTAATCAAAACCAATATTGACCATCACTTGCACTGTGGGCGCAAGCTTTTCTTTAAGCATTGTTGCCATCTCCGTCAGCATCAGTGAATCGAAACCGAGATCAAAAAAACCATCATCAGCATCCAGGTCATCGCTGCCTGGCAATTCCAGGATTCCCTTACACAGATCACAAACCATGTCTTTGCATGCTTGCAAACGCTTATCTTTGCTCAACTGAATGTAATGAGTGAGCCATGGGGATAAATGATGATACGGTGTGTGCTCAACTACCTGCAGTTCATTGGCCAAATGCAGATGAAATGCCGGTTGAGGATTTGGAACAAAATCAAGCATAAATTGAAGGTAATCAGGTGATATAACCGCAACATGAGGCACTTGCTGATTAATCAACATTTTAATTAAGACATGACCTTGTTCATTATTGATTAACGCATTCTTCAGACCAGGGTCTTGGGCACGCTTTTTTGCCATCCCCACATCACCCCAAGGCCCCCATTGAATGGCGGTACCAACTAAACCTAAACGATGACGTTCAGCAATTAACGCATCGAGAAAGCTGTTGGCGGCACTGTATACGGACTCTTTATTACTGCCAAATACCGAGGCAATTGAAGAATAAACGACAAAAAAGTCCAAATCGATGTTCTGGCTTTGCTCATGCAAATACCATCCACCTTGAACTTTACCTGAAAATAAAAAGTCAACATCACGGTCTTGATGCTCAAGCAATGGCGATTTAATGGCAACACCTGCGGCATGGATAATCCCCTTAAGCAAACCATCCTGATTCAGCTCTACTAATAAATGATGTACGTCTTCTTTATTGGTCACGTCCAACTGAACCACTCGCACGGTGCGTCCAGGATAAGCCGACTTAATTTTTTTGATCTCGGTTTTTATTTCAGGTTTATGCACATTTCTTGAGGTCAAAATTAATTCTTTCGCTCCTGCGGAAAGAAACGCTTGAGCAGTAACCAAACCCAACCCGCCACATCCGCCTGTAATCAGATAACGCCCTTCACCAAGCAATGAACGTCTTTTATCACTCAGCGATGCCCTTTTTAAACGAGCAACCCATCGTTTGCCTTCACGATAAGCAAGAAAATGCTCATAATATTGGCCGTGATTGTAATGAATTTCATGGACTATTTTTTCTGCATTGCTTTCAGGATCAAGGGTATCTAAATCAATCAGTAGGGTTTGAAATTGTGGTAACTCTAAAACTAAAGTTCGCACAAATCCGATGAGCGGGCTGTTCGCAAGATTTAAAGGGCCTGATGCAAGTTCTGCGACAGCATGTGTCGTGAGCACTACGAGCTGGAGTTTTATGTTTTTTTGATTTAACTCTTTGACCAAATTCAATAATTTTTTGATACTCTTCTTTTGAAAATCAATCGCTGATTCACTGTCCAGAGAAGGCGAGGCATCTAAACCCACCGCAAAAATGACGCCATCCAATTGCTCTAATGAATAATTATCTTCCTCCAGGAGGACAGGCAAACCATCAGCATTTAAATAGGGGGCCCATTGTTGTGCCCCAAGCAGAAGCCAATGCGACCCGGGGTTTTTATCGCTATCTTTATCCCTTGCCTGCTGTTGCCATTGCAATTGGAAGTACCACTCTTTTGGCATTAACGCATCTTTGAGTTTGCCTTTTTCTTTAAGCCCCCAAAATTCCTCACGAACAAATTCATACAAAGGCAATTTCACTTTTGCAAAGGCAACCTCAAACGACTTATAAAAAGCGACCCAATCAATTGACTCGCCTTCTTGAAACGCACTTTGTACTTGCTCCAGGTCCATAGATTTTGGCATCAAGGAATGAGGATGACTTCCCTGTTTTGCCTGATAAATGGTGTATTCATTGTTTTGAATCATTGCCGCAGCATCTTTGGCACTACTTGCCTGAATCGCAACCCGAAATAAAAAAGGGGCACGACAGGTTGCTGCGGTATAACAAATATCGGCATATTCGTCATTCGTCTGCATTAAATAATGTTGGTAACTGGCAAGAAGCAATTCCAGAGCGGCTTTATTTTTTGCTGAGAGCACCAATAAGGAGCGCTGCGGAAGGTCGCGTATTGGTTTCTCCAGCTTCGGCACTTCTTGCAAGATCACATGTGCATTAGCGCCACTGTAACCAAAAGAACTGACGCCTACACATCGTACATCGTGATCTTTCTGCCAATCCACTGTATCCAGAGGAATCAGGGTATTTTTTAATGTAATTTTGGGATTAATCTTTTTAAAATTAAGGTGCTTAAATAATTTATGGGTTTGTAAACTTAAAACCGCTTTAATCACCCCAGCCACGCCCGAAGCACTTTCACAATGCCCGATATTGGTTTTTACAGAACTCACATAAAGTGGCTTTTCTTGACTGTGCGATGCACTAAAAATCCTGGTCAGCGTGCTCATTTCAATTGGATCGGCTAATGGGGTTCCAGTTCCATGCGCCTCAATGTAATCAATGTCTGCTGGAGATAGTTTTGCCTTGTGTAACGCGGTACGAATAACCTCCTCTTGGGCGTTGCCATTGGGGACAGTAAAGCCTTCACTTTTCCCATCGTTATTGATTGCCGAGCCTTTAATCACGGCTAAAATTGTATCTTTATCCTGAATCGCTGTGCTCAAACGTTTTAAAACCAGTACAGCACAACCCTCACTACGCGCATATCCATCTGCATCGTCACTGAAGGTTTTGCATCGGCTTTCTGGAGATAACATTTTGGCTTTTGACAGCGTTACATTTGAATCCGGCAAGAGAATTGTATTGATTCCGCCAACTAAAGCGAGGTTACACTCCCCGACTTGCAAGCTTAAACAGGCATTATGAATGGCCGTCATTGATGAAGAGCATGCGGTATCAATTGCTTCCGTGGGCCCTTGAAAATCGAATACATACGCAATTCGCCCCGACAACGTATTGGGCACATTTCCAAGCGCGTAGTAAATATTGAGATCTTCCAGGCTCAATCCTTGACTCAATAAGACACGTTGGTATTCATTGGTTCCAAAACCGATAAAAACACCAGTTTTGCTGCCTTTAATTGCATCAAGAGAAAGATTCGCGTCTTCAAGGGCATGATAACTCGTTTCCAGCAACACCCGTTGTTGGGGAGACATGTACTTCGCCTCTCGCGGGCTTACATTAAAAAAATCCGCATCAAAATGTCTGATATTGTCCATCAAACCCAATTGTTTGACGCATAACTTTCCTAAAGCGTTTGGATCAGGATCATAATATTGTTCATTATCCCATCGCGTTAAAGGAATATCAGCCATCCCTTGCTCACCTTGCTCTAAAAGGGTTAAAAAGGCATCAATGTCCGCTGCCTTGGGAAAACGACAACTCATTCCGATAATGGCGATTGGTTCGGCTGCCAAGACAGAAGTTGACGATTGGCTGGTGTTTTGGCTGATTTTTCGTGCTTCATGCCAATAGGACTTGCGGTCAAAATAATACAAAGGCAAATTGACCTTAGTGTAACGCGTCGCTTCTGGCTCTATTCTTGTATTTTCCCCAGATAAATAGGCCTGATAAAGATGATTGGCCTCCTTAACCGTTGTGATGCCGTCTTTTTGGGGCACTACTTTTCGCACCTCATACTCTTCTGACTCAATTTTTTGGATTAGGGTTTCTTTATCTGCGACACGAAGCGCACATCGATATTTATAATGGTCTCGGCAATTAACCAAGGTATAACAAATATCACTCAAGCGTGAGGTCGTCTCTTTTAAATAAGGCACAAAATTAGCCATCATGTGCTTCAATGAAGAGATGCTGTTTGCAGAAACCACAAAACAGTTTAATTCATCCGTATCCGCGATTACCTGAGGAGGCTCATCAGTCCACTCGCCAATGATGGCACTGACATTCGTCCCCGAAAAACCAAAATTAGATATTTGCACGCACCTTTTCTTATCTTTTTGTTTCGCAAAACGGATGGCCTCCGTGGGGAAAAGAGCCGGTATGTTTTCAGGATCAATGGATTTATTGGGTATCGAATAATTTAAGTTGGGGGGGATGGTCTCATTCTTTAAAGCACATATCCCTTTGATGAGTGAAGCAATTCCTGATGAAGCAATACTATGACCCAGGATACTTTTTATTGCACCAATCACCAAAGGTCTGTCTTGAGTATGCTGACCGCTATGAATCTGTTCAATGGCGTTAAACTCAACCGAGTCGCCAACAAAAGTACCGGTTCCATGAGCTTCAATATAATCAATATCCCCTGCAGTCAAATGAGCTTGCGCCAAGACTCCTTGATGCATCGCAATTTGCGCCTTTACATTGGGCGCCACCAAGACGGTGCCATCATCACCATCCTGATTCATCACAATCCCTTTGAGCACAGCGTGAATGGTATCACCGTCTTTTAAGGCATCGCTTAAACGTTTCACAATGACAACACCGCACCCTTCGCTGCGCACAAAGCCATCTGCGCTCGCATCAAAACTGCTGCATTTGTCCGTAGCAGATAACATATTGGCTTTGGTCAATCCAATGAAGTTTTCGTGACAAAGATTCAAATGCACACCACCAACAATGGCTAATGGACATTGCCTGGTTCTCAAGGCAGTTGCTGCAAGATAAAGTGCAGCTAATGATGACGAGCATGCAGTATCCACCGCCAGGCTTGGACCTTTTAAATTGAGAAAATGAGACAGTCGTCCAGCAGCAGCACTGCTGGCAGCGCCAATCTGGGTATAGGCATTAAACTCAATCGTGTCTTTAAAATTCAGCTGGCTGTAATCTTGAGCTGAAGTACCATAAAACACCCCTGTATTTGAGTTTTTTAATGAGTCCAGTGGAATATTGGCATGGTTTAAAGCTCGCACAGCCACTTCTAAAAACAGACGATGCTGAGGGTCCATTTGTTTGGCTTCTACCGCCGCAATTTTAAAAAAGGAAGCATCGAATAATTGAGGATTATTGAGAAAACCTCCTTTGCGTCCTACGATTTTATCTGCTTTTTCTCGATCGGCATCATAATAAGCGTCAACATCCCAACGATTTTTAGGGATCTCTTTAATTGGCGATAGCCCTTTGAGAAGCATCGCAAAAAAAGCATCCACATCCTCAACATCTGAATCAATACCTGGAAATTGGCAATTCATCCCAACGAGAGCAAGAGGTTCATTAAGAATATCGTCTAACATATGATCCGGATCATTTTTTACCACGTCTGAAACTCCACAAAGGCTCTACTCTCAAAGAGAGCACTCAACCTAAAACCGCAATTTAATCGGCTACGAGAGACTGCTGCATTTTTTAGGTTAAAATGAAAAAATAGCAATAATAGGTACTTATAACAAGGTACTCAATCTCTTTTGTAGATGGGATAATCACTTATTTTTACTGAATCTTTTTCTTTTACCGCTTCTTCATCTATCCCTTTATAAGGTCCATGCACGTGAGCACACATTAAAAAACTTATACTTATTTAATAAATAGCACAAAAAAATGTAACTGAACAAAAATAATTCGATTTTTAGCCAAAGCAAATGAGATGGAAAAAAGATTAAAATCTCTCTAAAATTTAAAATAAAGGCCTAGGACTCCAGTTGATTTCACTCGACGTAAACAATAAGTTGGCGCGCACACTCCTGCATGCTCTGATTGATAAAGACGCTCATTTTTCCTTAACCGAAGGCGATGTGACCATTACACGCCAACACTGCCTGGATAAAATCAAACATTACATGGATTGGCTTAACGCGCTTAATGTCCATTCCGTCATGCTCCTTGCGAATGCGTCCATTGATGCCATTTGCCTTATCTACGCATTGGTCCTGTGTAATAAAACCTACATTCCCGCACATACATCAACCTCGGCGGCATTACTTGAGGCTTATTTGCAAACCTATCAGGTCGATTTACTCTGCATTCAACCGGAGTTGGCCGAACAATTTGATGCGGAATTGAAAGAAAAACTGATTAAAAAACCGGATTTTTGGTATTACATTCCCCAAACAC
>JBOFJV010000023.1:0-2632 GCA_051657005.1 Legionella sp.
ACTAAACTTAACGGAGCTCAATCACTTCAACCTTGCGGCTTACGGCTTAAAACTTCCTTTGCCTACGATTAACCATACGCGTTACCACATACAGCCCAAGGCTAAGTACGAAATGCGCTCGGTCGCGCTTTCCCGGTAGAACTTTCAGCTACTAGCGGTCGTGCACTTTCGTGGCGCACTTTGATATACTTTTTTCACTTCATGTTGAATTTCAGAACCTGTTGTCACGATCTCTATTTTTTTAGTTGATGGAGGCAGCAATTCACTAAGAATTTCATAACGTGTAAATTCTTTTCTTTGCTCTCTCACATCCAACAATTCATCACCCTTATCCTCTGCCCCACCAATAATTAATAACTTAGCCTTGGGTGTCATTGTAAACCTCATTGACCATCTTAAATTGCTTTTCTTTTTTCTTCAAAAACTGAGTCGTCTCAAATACATCTTCAACCGCACAATAAATAAACGTATTTTTCCCGGCTGTACTCCATGCATACTCAATTGCTTCAAGCTCATCTGATATGATATTGAGTGAGGGTTTATACTTGGATCGAAGAATGCCTGCAACAATTAAGCGATTGATTTCATTAGGCGTTAGTCCTCTTCCATCTTTATCATGACGAATCACAATTTCATCAAACATCGACGCAGCGTGATACCCTAATTGTTCTATGTCTGCATCGCGTCGCTCACCAACTCCCCCAATAATGCCTATTTTTTTATCACAATGAATTGCATCAACATAATTATTGAGTTCACAAAATGCCCCTTCGTTGTGTGCATAATCCACCATCAATTGATAATGAGGAAATTTAAAGAGGTTCATTCGACCTGGCAAATTATCTGAAGTATGATGAAATACTTGTAATGCCTCTTTTATTTTATCCAAATAAAAATGACTAATCACCCCAGCTAAAATAGCCGCTAATAAGTTGAGGCTCATCCATGTAGCAGTTCCTTGAAAACTGAGTGGTATTGAATTTATGTCTGTAAAAACAATCCTTTCAGAACCTTTTTGAATAACAATGCTCCCTTGATCAAGATACGCAGCTAAACCACCTGATCCGCAATGCTTTCTGATTCTCGGACTTTCAAACAGGCTACATAAAGCAATATTGCATACAAAATCATTTTTTAAATCATAAGTAAGATTGTCATCTGCGTTTAAAATAGCATATCCAGTTTTTTTCGTACTGTGGGCAACAACAGCCTTAACTTGAGCTAAATCTTCAAGTGTATGAATATCGTTTAACCCCAAGTGATCTCCAGTGATATTAGTGATGCCACTAATATCACACTCATCAAAACCGAAGCCTGAACGCAAAATTCCTCCGCGAGCACATTCTAATACCGCAAAATAGACTTCAGGATCATATAAAACAACTTGTGCGCTGGCAGGACCACTGCAATCCCCCACATGCACCAATTTATTATTTAAATAAATTCCGTCAGTCGTGGTGTACCCCGTATGATGGTTTGCACAACGTGCAAGATGAGCAATTAAGCGTACAACAGTTGTTTTGCCATTAGTTACAGTGACAGCAACGATTGGAATTCTTGAGGTTAAATTGGAGGGATAAAGCATATTAAGAATGGGTTCAGCCACATTACGTGGGGTACCTTCATTCGGTGATAAATGCATGCGTAAACCTGGCCCTGCATTAACCTCAATAACAGCACCATGATTTTCATTCATGTGATGTCTGATGTCTTTTGAAATAACGTCAATGCCACAAATATCCAAATTGACGAGCCGTGTGATGCGTTCTGCAAGTGCCAGATTGAAAGGATGAACTTCATCCGTCACATCACGCGCAGTGCCACCTGAGCTTAAGTTGGCTGTTTCTTTTAAATGTAAAACATAATATTTGGACAAAACACTTTCTAAAGTCCAATTATGTTGTTGTAAAATAGAGTGAGTAAATTCATCAATTTTTATTGTTGTTAACACATTTTCATGAGATTCACCGCGATGAGGATGGTCGTTTACCTGTTGAATTAATTGATTAATCGTCATTTTGCCATCACCCGTAATCATCGCAGGAGTTCGTTGTGCTACCGCAACTACTTTATAATTAACCACTAAAAATCGATAATCAAATCCGGTAATAAATTGTTCTATAATTAACGCATCCGAGATTTTTTCGCCTGATCAAAACCAAAGTTTGCTTTATTGAGAGGTAATCCCCCCTCAAAATAACTGATGTCAAAAGTAGAATTTTCTCGTAACCTATAACGAAGGAGATTCTTCATGAAAAGATCAAAATTTACAGACAGCCAAATCCTATCGATTTTAAAACATGCCGAAGGAGGGACCCATGTTTCAGAACTTTGCCGCGAACATGTCATTAGTGCAGCAACATTTTATAAATGGCGAGCCAAATTTGTAGGAATGGATGCCTCGATGATGTCGCGCTTAAAAGAGCTTGAGGCGGAAAATAGCCGTCTTAAAAAGATGTATGCAGAAGCGACTTAAAGCAGAAACACTAAAAGAGGCTATTGAAAAAAGTGGTAACACCGTCGCGCCGAAGAGAGTTGGCGAAAAAGGCGGTGACACATAAGGATATTTCTATACGATTGTCATGTGAACTGTTTCGCATCAGTGAAACCTGTTATCGATATCAAGCCAAAT
>JBOFJV010000024.1:0-9943 GCA_051657005.1 Legionella sp.
CAGATGCCCACAACATCTGGGAAAGGTTAACTCAGTTTGAAAACTCTGTTTTGATGTTTGCCAAGCTTCAACATGTTCCTTTTACTAACAATCGTGCAGAACGCGATTTGCGCATGGGAAAGGTTAAACAGAAGGTATCTGGTTGCTTCAGAACAGAAAAATATTCCCAGGCTTATTGTCGCATTTCCAGTTATTTACAAACTATGCAAAATAAGGGAATAAATCCTTTGGTTGCTGTAGCTATGGCATTGAACAATCAACGTTAGAGTACAGTTTCTTTCACCCCTGTACGTCACGCAGTGGCATATAGGGGTGAGTAGTTACATTAAAACAACAAATTTTAATTGTGATGGAACAAGATCCACAAAAATTGAAACTACAGAGTGATTAGCTGTCTGCAACAAACTCCTTCACTTCCCGTTTAGGGTGACGTCCTAAATAATCGACTGATTGCATTTCGAGTAAACGGCTTAACGTACGTTTAAAGGTGTCTTTCATTTCACCTTCAACGTACAACTCATCTACTGGAACTTCTGCCGAAATAATAATATTAATTCCCCGATCGTACATCACGTCGATAAAATGAATAAACATAATCGTTTGTAAGGTATGATTTACGGTTAAAACAGGGATATCACTCAAAAAAATAATGTCATACTTTTCCGATATCTCTAAATAATCCAATTGGCTTCGTGGCAAATTACATAAAACATCAAAAACAAACCAAATGGCCTTTGCACTGCATTTAAGGTAAGGAATTTCTCGATTTTGTATCATGATAGCACCTTCTTTTTCAAACGCACCGGCTAAAAGTTCAAATTGTTTTTCCATAACTTCAGCGGTATGCTCATTTAATGGAGATAAATAAGCATCCACTAAAGGAGTGCGCCCCACCCGATAATCTCGATGCTCATTTAAATAAAGCACCTCGCAATTCTCGTTAATCGCGGTAATCGCAGGTAAAAAGCTCTTTCGATGCACCCCATTTTTGTATAAATCATCGGGGGGTGTATTTGATGAAATCACTAAAATGACGCCATGCTCGACTAAAGTCTGCAACAACTCAGCTAAAATCATGGCATAGGCAACATCATTAACCATAAACTCATCAAAACAAAGAACACGCGTTGATTTTGCCAACTTTTTAGCAATATGTAGTACCGGATTTTTCTGGCCTTGCAATCGTCTTAATTGCGCATCAACCTGTTGCATAAAATGATGAAAATGAAACCGTGCTTTCTTTTTTTCCTCAAGATGCTCATAAAACAAATCCCCGAGATACGTCTTTCCCACCCCCACAGGACCGTAAAGATACAATCCTTTCAGTCGCGATTGAAATAATGGATAAAACCATGATGAATTCGATTTTTTTAGTTCATCAGCAAGACGCTGCATATGAGCTAGGATTTCGCGTTGCAAGGAGTCATCATCAATTTCGCCACGCTGAATTGCAGCCTCATATTGAGTGATTAAATTAGTCATAAAGCAACCTGCGAAGTAATATACTCCGTGAGTTTTGTTTTCAACTCGATTAATTTTCCATGAAAGAAATGACCTGTATTAGCAAAATGAATTACCGGAATTTCTGGTTTGGCTTCGGCAGCAAAATTAAAAACATCCACGGGCGGAACTACCTCATCTTCATCACCCTGTACAATGAGCCATGGATGAGGTGCAACAAACTCTTGATAGTTATAATGATGAACTGGAGGAGCAATGGTAATGAGTAAATGCCCAGCAAATTGAGCAGCTGCCCGATAGGCCACATAAGAACCAAAAGAAAAACCAGCAAAAATTAATTTCACTTGCGGCTGCTCTTGTTGTAATTGGCGAACTAAAACCAGCATATCGTCACTTTCACCAATGCCTGCATCATACGTACCTTCAGATGCGCTTACCCCCCGAAAATTAAATCGCAATGAAGGAATTCCCAAGTCTTTAAAGGTGCGCGCCAATGTAGTCACCACCTTATTATTCATTGTGCCGCCTTGTAATGAATGAGGATGTCCCAAAACCGCAATAAAATGTGGATGTCTTTGCTCAGGGACGGTCAAGATTGCTTCCAGCGCACCCAGGGCACCTTGTAAAAGTAAGGCATGCTCACCAGGAACAACTAATTGATTAGTGATTTGCATAAAAAACCTGTTTTTATAAAGTATTGAATGAGAACTCAGAACTTTAGATGAATAAAATGCAGAAGGCAAAAAGCATCTACTGTTCAACTGTCTGAATTTGAAATATGATACATACGATGCGCTGACCCATAAGGCAGCGACCTTAAACAATGCGACGTGGATCAAGAGTTCGCATTTTAAATTTCAATTTTTTTGGAGGACTTGATCAATGCGACAGGTACCTAGTGCATGTCTTGCTATTCACTATAGAGCGTACTCTATTTTATTAAGGAGTAACGCAGCATGAAAATTCATGATTTCAAACGCAAAAAAGACGCACAACAAAAAATTGCGATGATTACCTGCTACGATTATCCTTCAGCATGCATTGTAGCGGAATCAAACGTTGATTGTGTTCTTGTTGGTGATTCGGTAGCCATGGCAGTACATGGTCATGAAACAACGATTATGGCAACTATGGAGATGATGATACTGCATACCAAAGCAGTTGCCCGTGGTTTAAAGCAGCAATTTTTAATCAGTGATCTCCCTTTTTTAGCGCATAAAACCTCGTTAAGTAAGACTATTGAAAATGTAAAAAATCTATTGCGCGCTGGAGCCCATGCTGTAAAAATTGAAGGCGCTGATGCAGACACATGTCAAACCATTTCTTATTTGGTAAATGCAGGTATTCCGGTCATAGGTCATATCGGGTTAACCCCCCAATCCATTCACCAGTTAGGTGGTTATAAAGTTCAGGGAAAAAGCATTGAACAAGCGGAGCAATTAGTGCAACACGCACTGCATTTAGAGAATGCCGGTTGTTTTGCTCTCGTCATTGAATGCGTCCCTCAGCAACTCGCCCAAGTCATCACGCAATCATTTAGTATCCCAACCATTGGTATTGGTGCAGGCTCACATACTGATGGTCAAGTACTGGTTTGGCATGACATGTTGGGATTACAAACTGAGTTTAATCCTAAGTTTGTTAAAAGGTATGCCCAAGGGAAGGAACTGCTCTTGAATGCACTCAATAGCTACGCACACCAAGTGCATCAAGTTCATTTTCCTGCAGCAGAACATACATTTTAATTAGGATAAAAACATGCATATTTTTCATAATCTCAATGAATGGATCGCCTTTCGCAAAACATTATCCACCGAACTATCTATTGGTTTTGCGCCAACTATGGGTAATTTACACGCCGGACATGCCTCGTTATTTGAGGCAAGCCAAAAAGAAAATCACCACACCGCTTCGAGTTTGTTTGTCAATCCCACTCAATTCAATCAAGCTGACGATTTCAAACATTATCCTCGAACCATGGAGGCTGATCTGAAAATCATGAGCGATTCAGGTGTCGATTTTTGCATCCTGCCTAATGAGAAGGAAATGTACGCCGATGGCTACAATTATCAAGTCCACGAACAACAGCTTTGCCAATTAATGGAAGGGGCTCACCGACAGGGGCATTTTAATGGTGTACTAACCGTGGTCATGAAATTATTCAATCTCATCAAACCTCATCGCGCTTATTTTGGTGAAAAAGATTACCAACAGTACCTAATAATTCAACGCATGGCACAGGCATTTTTTATGGATATAGAAATTAAAGCCTGCCCAACAATTCGTGAACCAAGTGGGTTAGCATACAGCTCGCGCAATAACCGACTCAATAAAGAACAAAAATCTTTGGCTGCAACATTCGCATCTTTATTTCATCAAAAAGATAAATCATGCCCCCAGATTATCAACGAATTAGTCGCTACAGACATTGCCGTGGAGTACATTGAAGAACATCAAGGCCGTCGATTCGCTGCCATACGCATTGGCGATATCCGTTTGATTGATAATTATTCTATTACCGCGTAAATACTTATTGGACAGCCGTTCGATCACGAGGCAACTTAAGGGAAAAATGGCTCCGTCTCGTAGCCTGGGTGCAGCGCAGCTAAACCAGGGGAACTGAGTCACATCACCAAACCCTGGTTTCGCTGCGCCGCACCGGCTACAATAACTCTGGAATGGCTTCCTCTGGAACGTCTTCTGCAGCAACAGATCGCGGTACAACTTGTTGATACGTGAGACCAAGAGCCAGTGATTGGGCAGGAATACCGGCCCAATGGGTATTCTCAGGTAAACACTCACCTTTCATTAACAAAGAAAGACTCCCCAAAGAGGAATTGTCTTCCATGAATGTGTTATAAAGAACAATAGAACCAACGCCTACATTACAACCTGAGCCAATGGTTACATTCGATACTTTAAATATTCTGTCTTCATAGAGATGTGTTTGGATGATTGTTTCTGCATTAATGCTCACATCATCACCAATAGTAATCAAATCAAATTCTGAGAACTCAGCGCTATCAGTAAAAACACGTTTACCTGCTTTAGTTCCCAAACATCGATGCACCCAAAGCGCAAAAGGTGTTCCTAAAACCTTATTGGTTAAGTGTGGGTTGGTGTAGTAATTATAGGAATATTCAATCACGTCATTTTTCCAAATAAAAGGATCCCATATCGGTTTGGTTAACGGTTTTAATTTACCTAACATGAGCCACTTCAAGCCGACCAATACCCCAACAAGACATACAGTGAAAAATAATTCCGATGGGGGCAAAACTAAAGCGGTAACAAACCAGGAATATTCACTTAACGTGTAATCCAAGACATACAACATATTAAATAAAGCAATGAGTGAAAAGGTCGAAGGCAGAACAATCCTCATAAACTCAATGACTAAACGCATGCAATAGAGTTTTTTTGAAGGATAAAAAGTATCCTTATCAGAGTAACCAACACATAACTCTCTTTTGGGTAAGAAAACCGCGGGTGAGCCCAACCATGCTGAATGAGGCTCGGCTGCCTTATCTCCAGGAGGAGTCACTGAAAGGCATCCCAGCAAAGCCCCTTCACCCATTGATTTTCCAGCAGGTAATAAACTCACATTACCAACAAAAGCTCTTCGACCGACGTTCACTGGAGCAAACGAAATAAAACCATTACAGACACTAGGCCAAGCCAAAGCCACGGAGCTGGCAGTAAAGCCACCTTCCTCAATTGTAACCAAATCAGGAATGATATGCGGTGTGTCCCCCATTTCAACTCCTTTACCGAGTTTGGCGCCCAGCAAACGTAAAAAAGCGGGCATATACAAAGTATCTGCCATAACTGATATTTCATCACCATCGAGCATTTTCACCATAATCCAGTGGCGAAAATAATAAAAACTCTTCAATGGATAGTGGCCAGGCTTGATTTTATCAAGAATAATTTTTTTACAAATAACGATGCACGAATAATACAATCCTAAAAAGATAACAGCGCCCAAAGGAATTGCAAAAAACATGGTCGTGAGATAATGGCTTTCGTCGTAATAATAACTAATTAAAGAAATAGAAGGAATCAGGCACAAATAATAGACCATCATCACAAACACGACACCTAAATAGTGCAAAATACCAAACAGGTTATTTTCCAACATGGTTGATTCTTCAACAGGAACTTTTTTCCGCGTAATATGATCTTCAGGAACCGCCCAGGACACCGCAGGAGAACCTGCAAAGTAAGCCCCTTGAGGGATTAAACCTTGATCAGGCAACATCGACATATCATCCAATATTGCATTATCTTCAATTTGTGTATTTAACCCCACTACCGCACGCGAACCGATGTAACAATTGTTGCCAATGTTAATCGTACCAATTTTCAACCAGCCATCTTCAACGATGTAGCCATTAAGTCGGCTGTCAGCCCCAATCGATGTATTATCGCCCAGCGTCAGCAAATCATGTGTTGATACCTGCATGGAACCCAAGTAACAGTTTTTTCCGATTTTGGCACCCAACAATCGATAATAGATAGCAGCTAATGGCGATCCCACTAAAAATTTAGCTAAAAATAAGTTTTTTTGCAGTCGTTGCACCAACCACCAACGATAATAAAACCATCCCCAAAGCGGATATTCTCCAGGCTTAACCCGCCCCAATAAAAGCCATTTCAAACAAATAGTAATGAACAAAGAAATGATGGGCATGGATAGAAATAAAGCTAAAAATGCAAGCTGAGACTCTCGTGAAATCATCGTATACTCAGAGCTCACCAAGCTGTAACACAAAACCACAGCCAAAAGTTGTAATGTGCCTACTGCATATTGCAACAAACACCCAAAAAACTGGCCTACACCACATAAATAATACTTCCACTGCGGCGCCCTATATTTTTTCTTAGTCGTTTGCTGTTCATTTGTTTGCGCATGAGCACTTAAATCACTAAATTTCTGCTCAAGCTGACTAATTGTCGGATTTTTGTATAAATCCAAAATCGATATGTTTTTTAAATCCGGTATTTTTCGCAAATTCGAAATCACTTTGGCGGCATGCAATGAATGCCCGCCCAAATCATAGAAAAAATTGGCATCGCAGGAAATATTGGCGCAATCAAATACCTTCTCCCAAACCCGTGTAATTTCTTTTGCCAGCTCAGAATTCGGCGCTTTATATGTTTTCTCCGTTTTCTGTTGGGATGGTTTCGGAAGCTCTTTCCTATTTATTTTACCACTTGCCAATACAGGAAAAGTATCTAAAACTTCGATTACAGCAGGAAGCATGTATTCCGGTAAACACGATTTTAAAAAGGCTTTCAATGAATTGGCATCAAATACGCGTTTCTTATCAAGCATCACATAAGCAACTAATGTTGGTCGTTCCAGTGTGTGTAACGAGACGACTGCCTGTTTTATTCCAGGATACTGCATCATTACGGTTTCAATTTCATTTAATTCAATACGAAATCCACGTAATTTGATTTGATCATCGACTCGCCCCGCAAAACGCAAATCGCCATTGGGTGCTCGGGACACCAAATCGCCGGTTCGATACAAGCGTTGACTTGCATTTGCTGGATTTAAAATAAATTTCTCGGCCGTGTGCTCAGGCCGATTAACATAACCCCGCGCTAAAGCTACTCCGGCGATACACAGTTCACCTTCTTCGCCTTCGTTCACTTCGTGTAATTGTTCATTGACAATCACTACTTCATAACCAGGAAGTGGTTGCCCAATAGTGATTTCCCTTTCAGGATGACATTCTGCATAAGTCGCAATAATCGTTGCTTCAGTGGGACCATAAGTATTTATAATCCGCAGCCCCTCTCTACTCCAGCGAGCAACCAAACTCGCAGAGCAGGCTTCTCCACCTAAAATTAAAACACGAAGTTCCGGTAATTGTCCTTCCAAGGTGGCCAACAAAGTAGGCACTGTTGAAAAGACACTCACCCGATGCTGTTGTAAAAAAGAAATCAGTCCTAACCCGGAGCGTACTTCTTTTGCGGTACATGCAATAAGTGCGGCACCACTGGCAAAAGCCATCCAAAACTCTTCAAGAGAAGCATCAAAAGCCAAAGAAAAACCTTGATACACCCTATCTTCACTGCTCATTTCATAAAGTGCACTGGCTACCTGAACATAATGGCAAATACTGCGTTGTGTAATTTCTACGCCTTTTGGTTTTCCAGTTGAGCCTGATGTATAGATGATGTAACACAGATCATCAGCACTTTGCTCCTCCTTAAGCACCAATCGATACGTTGGGTGTTTGGAGATTTCTTCAGCAAGAACATCAAGTACGTAGGTATGAGGCCATACCAGTTTTTTTTGTGCTAATTGAGTGGATGAAGTTAAAACGTCATCAAAAGCTAAATCAGAAAAAATATAATTAATCCGCTCATCTGGATAATCTACTTCGATGGGTACATAAGCCGCGCCTGTTTTTAATACTGCTAATATGGCAATATAACATTCAACGGAACGCTCCATGACGATGCCAACCACACTTCCTTTTGCTATTTTTTTCTCATAAAGATAATGCGCTAATTGGTTCGCGCGGTTTTCTAATTCTTGATAGGAAATAAAAGCATTATCGCAAATTAAAGCAATATTGCTTGAATAATGATCAACGGATCGTTCAAAAAAATGATGCAATTGCATAGTGTTATAACCGGGTGTGAAACTCAAGTTGAGTTGACTCCTACTCATTGCGTCATTTTTCCACAGTTTAATTGATTTTATTGCTTATTTTTAATAATAAGAAGCGAGAGAAAAACTATATTCCCACATATTATATTTAGCATCAATAGTAAAAGGCTTGTGAAAAAAACACCAGAAGCAAGATTATTATTATTTTGGTGACGATTATAAATCTTTGTTGGATTACAATCGACCCCATTTGCAATAATTTTTTATAACCTCGTGGTCTGGGTTAGGCGCAGTCATACCCCGAAGATCAAAACTTGATTCAAATTCAGCTCCCCTGGTTACGGCTGCGCCTTCACCCAGGCTACAGCTTCTTAACCATTATCCTAAAATTTCACGCAAGAAATCGGTCATGGCTTGCCAGGAGCGGCGAGCGGCAACCGCATTATAAATCGTCCCTAATTGGGTATCGTATGCATGGGGATTAGTAAACGCATGTTGTACATGCCCATACATATGCATTTGCCAGTCAACTTGTGCTTCAGTCATCTCTTTGCAAAATTCATGGACCTTATCCGGTTGCACCATAGGATCATCATAACCGTGCAATGCCAAAATTTTAGCCTTAATCGTTCCCGATTTAAGCGAGCCAGGCTTTTGCAGCAAACCATGAAAACTCACCACCCCCTTAAGCTCTGCCCCTGAGCGCGCCAATTCAAGAGCGCACATTCCCCCAAAACAAAAACCAATAATGGCAACTCGCTTGGGGTCTACGTCCGGCATAGCACACACCGCAGCTAATCCAGCGTTTACTCTCTGGCGTAATAAGTTTTGATCATCAACTAATGGCTTCATTAGAGCCTGTTTTTCTTCTACTGTAGCACCAGTTCGGCCTTGGCCATACATATCCACCGCAAAACCAACATAACCCATCTCAGAAAGTAATTTTGCTTGATCGCAAGCAAATTCATTCCGTCCCGACCAATCGTGTACGACTAATACAGCGGGACGCTCACCTGCCCTGGATTGATCATATGCGAGAAAACCTTCTAGTTCCTGTTTACCTTCATGATAAATATGCGGTTCGGTATGCATCTTTAGCTCCTTGAAAAAACGATAGGGTATTTAGTGTATAAAATTTACAGCAGTAGATAAAGCTCAAAAGAATACCCATCCCCCTTAATTCATGCTCAAAATAAATCTCCATGCCTTTGCTATAATTAAAATGAGTACATTGTGAACCCAAGGGGATTAAAATGACAACATTAGCCGAAATAAAACAACAGATAATAGAAGAAATTGCCAGGATGGCTAACCAGAATTGGGAAATGTATCAAACCTCACTGCCAAAAACAGAATAAGAAAAAGTCAAGAGTCTTATTGCAGAGAAGCTGGATACTCTTAATCGAATCAGAGAATACAAAGGGGATGGACCGTATGTTCAGCGTGTTGCGCGATTAGTTGGCAAAGATCCAGATAAGAATATAGAAGAATTTATAGAAGAAATGCCTGAATCTCCTTTAGATTCTCCCGATAATACACTTAGCAATCAAAAAATAGAATCAACCCTTGCTTTAAAGCAATTAAAACGAGCCATCCTTGATATTGAGAACCAAGTCAAAATGGCGATTTCATATCTTGAACAAAATACAAAGGTATTAACCAGCGAAGAAAGCCAATTACATCCAGGTACTGTGAAATATTATCAGTAGACTAAGTCAGACCGCACCCGCAAAGCAGGTGGCTTGACGGTGGTGAGCAGCCCCAATGGCTGCCGGCGATTAGTTCAAACTAACTTTAAAAATTACCTTTCTCATCAGCACCGCTCGTTTTATCGAGCTGCTCCTGATTTTG
>JBOFJV010000025.1:0-6901 GCA_051657005.1 Legionella sp.
AAGACGTTATCTTTTGTCACGACAGCGTTTCTTTCCCCTTCGAGGCTTTTATGATCTTGGTGGATCTGCAAGGGTGCTTCTAATGCAGATTTTGGGCCGTTCAGTGAATTTTGAAATTTAACACAAAAAAACCTGTCAAGTATTTTTTTATTTTTTTTGATTTTTTTAAATATAGTTCGTTAACCCCTGTACGACACGCAGTGGCGTATAGGGGTGAGTAGTTACACTTAGGGCATATATTCAAAATCAGGAGCAGCTCGATAAAACGAGCGGTGCTGCTGAGAAAGGTAATTTTAAAAGTTAGTTTGAACTAATCGCTGGCAGCCCTTGGGGCTGCTCACCACCGTCAAGCCACCTGCTTTGCGGGTGCGGTCTGACTGGTTTTTTCCAAATGACATTGCGGATGGTATTGATTCTCTGATTTTGGGTGCCAAGACTGGCTGCAACACGTGACATTTCCACGCAAACCGTACCCGGTAAAACTGGTTCATTATGAACCTGATGATCACGCAAATAAAACTCATTTCCGGTAAACTGCTTACTAAAGACAGAAGCAGAGTGAGTTGAACTTTTTTTGTCAATTAAGGCATGTACGCCTGGTGCCGGTTTGTTTTTTATCTCTATCCAATGCGATTCTTTAGCAAATGGATAAGTTGGAAGGGGCATTTTTTCTTGATATTCGCCATAGAGTGTTCGCTAATCAAGCGATTGGCCTTGCAGATAATTCTCGCGCATCTGCAGCAAATTGGAAGGTTTATCATGCGTAGTGATTTTTATTCCTTCTACCGTATTATGCAATTGTGCTTTTAATTCGGTAATTGTTTCCACAATCACGCAAAAACGCTCGCTAAAGTGCTGACGACAGGCATTTTATGTGTAACTGATGGATGCCAGGCTTGGTGTGTCTTGTTGACGGTTTAACCAATGCAGGAGATCGCTGATGCGTTGCTGTAATGCTGATGAGGTTTTCGCAGACAAACAAATCAGATAAGCAGAATGCTCAAAAAGTACAGTCTGTTTGGATTGGGGGCATTCTTCCAAGAGCACATGTGCATTAGCACCACCAAAGCCAAATGAGCTGATGCCGGCGCGTCTTGGTGCGCCTGCAACTTTAGGCCATGGAACTGTTTTATCGAGGACATAAAAAGGACTGTCCTGAATTTCAATGTAAGGATTTAAGGCATTTAAGTGCAAATTTGCGGGCAATAATTCATGACGCATGGCGAGCAGGGTTTTAATGACGCCAGCAATACCTGCAGCAGATTCCAAAGTACCGATGTGTGTTTTAACGGCTCCAAGAGCACAATAATGATTCGGTAATGAGTCGAGATGTTGTTCTGATGCGAGTTGTTGAAATGCTTTTTTTAGTCCATTGATTTCTATAGGATCGCCAAGTGACGTACCTGTTCCATGGGTTTCAATGTATTGAATGCTGTCCACAGCAACCTTGGCACGTCGACAGGCAGAGACAATGACGTCTGCCTGGGCATTCGGATTGGGTGCCGTTAATGAATTGACATGACCCCCATGATTCACCGCCGTGCCTTTAATCACGCCGTAGATGTGATCGCCATCTTCCAGTGCATGCGTTAATTTTTTTAATAAAATAGCGCCTACACCTTCACCACTTACATACACATTGGCGTTTTTATCAAAGGTTTTACAACTGCCATCTTCACTTAACATGCCTGCTTTGTTGGCTGCAATGAATGAGGTAGGTGTTATTAAGGTATTTACACATCCGGCGAGCGCGATATCGCAATCGCCTTTTAACATCGCATGCACCGCTTGATGAATCGCAACTAAAGAACTCGAACACGCCGTATCAATGGTTTCGCTTGGGCCACGCAAGTTCAAAATGTAGGAAATGCGATTGGCAATCATGCTGTTCATGGTGTCTGTAGTAAGATATGCATCGACGATTTCATTGTTTTGTATTAAATCGGCATAATCATGATTAAAGACGCCAACAAACAAACCGGTTTTCAATGATGCCAGTGAGGCACTGGTGTATCCGGCATCCTCAATGGTGTTCCAAACGGTTTGTAAAAAGAGTCGTTGTTGCGGATCGATTAGCTCCGCTTCACGTGGGGATATATTCAAGAAGCTGGCATCAAAATGTGCCACATTATCAATGAAACCACCCCATTGCACGGTCAAATCACGCCAGTTCCACCGTGATGAAGGCACTTCGCTAATGCAATCTTTCCCTTGGCATAAATTATCCCAAAAGCGATCCACATCCGGAGCTTGAGGAAATACGCCACTCATACCGATGATGGCGATGTCGTTTGTCGGGTTAAGACGTTGGCTGGGTTCGTCATCTGCTCTTGCAACAGCTCTTTTGTCCAACAAGTCAGTATAAAACTCTGCCAGTGTCGTATATTCATATAAAGCAGCAGGAGATAGGGTTAATTGATAGGTTTCATTCATCTTCGATGTCAGATGGATGATATTAATTGAGTCAAATGAATAGTGGCTTAGTGGCGCGTTCAGGTTGATGTGTTGTTTCTCCATGTTCAGTACATTGGCCACAATGGTTATGAATTGATCGTGAAGGCCGCATGCTGCTTTTGGCGCGCTGTGTCCCTTGGTTGCTTCATTTGAACTGAATACAGCAAGATTTTTTTCATGAAATAATAATTGCGCTTTTTTACGTTGTAATTTGCCACTGCCTGTTTTGGGTAGTGCTCATTTTGGACTTAAGAGTCCCTCATGAACATCTACACCGTGGTGTTGGGTTAGGGCGTGACGAATTGCGTTTTTGATTTCAGGCCATAATGTTGGTGGTGTTTCTTCGGATAACTCCTGCACAATAATAATTTCTTCTTTACCTGCAATGTCTGTAGAAAATGCCACTTGCGGTAAATGGATTTGAAACGTTGTCAGTGCCTTGGCAATCGTGTTTTCAAAGTCTAATGGATAATATTTTTTCCCATAAACGACAATGACTTCTTTGAGTCTCCAGGTTAAATAAATTTCGTCATTGTGGATGAATCCAAGATCACCGGTTCTGAAATAATCCAATGGATTGTCGGCTGTGTGTGCATTAAAGACGGCCTGGGTTTCTTCTGGCCGTCGCCAATATCCTTTGACTACTGATTTACCTGCTAACCAGATTTCTCCAGTTTATCCTTGTGCAACTGTTTCTTGAGTTTCAGGATTGATGGCAATGGCGTGTAATCCTGGCAATAATTTACCACTGCTGACCAGGGTTCGCTCGGAACCTTATTGAAGTGGCATCAAGTGAGGATCATGGCCACAGGATGTAACGGCAATAGCTCCTGATACTTCTGACATTCCATATGCGGAACACATTTGTTTGAGTGCAAAGTCGAACGCACGAAATTTGTCGACAAAGGCCATGATGGTTTGATATTGAACCATATCGCCACCATTAATAGCCACTTTCCAATGTTTTAAATTAAGGCCAGCAAGGTCGGCTTCCTGAATACCGCGTACGCAGAGGTCGTAACCGAAATTGGGACAGCCGCTGTGGGTGACACGATATGTGGCAATCGCCGATAACCAGGAAATTGGTTTGTTGACGAATGCAGCAGGAGGCATAATGAGCGCGGGCGTCACCGTGATAGAGTGGAACGAGTAAACCACATACCAGGCCATAGACATGCGTATGGGGTGCCAAGGTCAAAGTCACACTTTTTTTGGTGTAATGCCAGACTTTGATTGTTGCTTGCAGACTGTGTTGCAAATTTCCATGCGAGATAATTGCTGCTTTGTGGTTTGATGTTGACCATGATGTGTATTGTAAATAAGCGATCGTATCCTCAGTAATCGGGATGGGTTGATACGTTTTCGCATGGGGGGCGTGCATGCAATCCGTGGCAAGCACATGCACTTTTCTCGTGATGGTCGATTCGATCTTTGAGCGATAGGTTTCTAAGCCAAGCCACGCTGCAATATCGGCATCCTCTGCGATGCTGTTTAATAAGGTTTGCTGTTTTGCAAACTCATCTGTTTTAGGGCAAGGCATAGGCACGGCAATCGCACCAGCATACCAGCATCCGATTAAACTGGTTATAAATTCGGTGCCTGTCGGATAAAGCAGCAAGATGCGATTGCTTGTCAGGTGATGGGCTTGTAAGTAAGATGCGATAATGCGCGCTTGTTTATCTAATGTTCGCCATCTTCTAAATAGATAACCGCGTCGTGATTAGGGTATCTTTTTGCTCTGTTTTGTAATTCAGTAACAATGTCTAGCATGAGCAACTTCCATTTGCGAAATCAGGATTTAGTGGCAGCATGCTATCAATACTCTTTAAAAATGTCACCAGAATTTAGAATGATAAAAGGATGGCATAATGATTTCTAAGATATTTTTTGAGTTGGCGCTATTATGTGTACGGCTCTTTCGAAAGCACAATTTTTACCCGCTGGTGAGGGTTTCGTGGGTCTCTTTGGAATGATTTTTTAAGAACTAAAAAAAATAATTTGCATCAATGGGCTTACTAAAATAATACCCTTGACATAATGGAGCAACCGTTTTCTTTCAAAAAGTTAATTTGCTCCAGCGTTTCTACACCTTCTGCAAGACACTGAATATTCATTCGATGTGCTAAGGCAATCGTGTTGCATACAATATTTCTGCTATCAATCTTGATATTCACATCTTGAATAAAGGTCCTGTCTATTTTTATTTTATCGACCTTAAACAATTTTAAATTGCTGAATTCTGAGTATCCTGTTCCAAAGTCATCAATAGCGAGAGAGATCCCCATATCTGCTAATTTATTGACGATGGGGATGGCTTCGTTATGAAATGCATTGGATTCGGTGAGTTCCAGTTCAAGGTATTTAGGATCCAATTGAAGTTTCTTTAAAATTCCGGCGATGCGTTCGACAAGATCATGCTGGACTAATTGTCTGGCTGAGAAATTGACTGATATGGTGAGTGATTTAAAGCCGCTGTTGTGCCATTTCTTTAATTGATGACAGGCAGTTTCCAATACCCATTCACCAATAGGAAGAATCATGCCGTTTGCTTCAGCAAGTGGAATAAACTCCATTGGAGGAAGTAGTCCTAATACAGCGCTTTTCCACCGTACTAATGCTTCTATACCGCAAACAGTCCCTGTGGTTCAATCGATAAAGGGCTGATAATTCAAGATTAATTCATTGTTTTCAATGGCGCGATAGAGTTGATTCTCAATATTCAATTGTCTTGAAGCATCCGCATTAATTACCGTACTGTAAATGCGTACGCTATTGCCCCCACGTTGTGTTGCCAGTGTACGTGCGGCTTCTGCATTGGTGATGAGGGTATCAACATCGCGACCGTGAGTTGGGAATATGCTAATGCCAATACTTCAAGTTAAATTGAGTTCTTGTTTGGCTACATAAACTGGTGCATCCAATACGATAAATCAATCATATACATAAGCTTCGATTTCGCTCATATCGCTCACCGAATCAATTAAAATAACAAAAACGTCTTTACGTGCGAGCGAAATAAAATATTTTTTACTTTTTTCTGCTAATTGCGCTAACCGTTGCGCGACTCGATGAATAATGGTGGAAGATGCCTGATGACCAATACTGTCACTGATTTTCATCATATTGTTTAATGAAAAGCAGGCAATAGCGAACTTATCGTGATTTCTTATGGCCTTTTCAGTAATCGTGTGAAGGTATTCATAAAGAGAACGTTCATTAGGCAAGTCCGTTAATAAATCATGCGTTGCTTGATAAGTAACCAATTTAAGGGAGGTTTCTAATTCTTCAGTACGTTCTTTTACACGTTGTTCTAAAGAAGTGTTCATATTTTTAAGTTTGTCGCTTAGCAGGGCATTTTCATACCCTAAGCGAAATACTTTTAAAATGATTCTATTGCCAAAATAAGCTGCGATCAGCATGAAAATTCCCAACACAAAAAAATAAGCTGTAATCGACATGATTAGAGGATGTGAATTGGGATGAAATAAATCAAATATGAAATAAAGATGGTATAAAAGTGTAGGAGCAAGCAGGCAAACAATACTGGTAATCGCCATAGTGAGATCAATGGTTGTTGAAAAAGAAAAATAAATCAATACCGCGGATAAGAAGAAAATGGTTGTCATTTGCTGATGATGTCATCGTTCATAAATAAGATGCCAATGCTGCTCCAGATAAGACATATAAATATCAAAATGTAGAAAAAACCTCTCCGGCATTTAAGAATTTCTTTACGTGTAATATTACTGTATTCAAAACGGAAGGCCCAAACTATATTGATCAAATTTGCAGGGGCTAAAAGGGCATACCAGGAAAGGATTAATGTAGGTATTGTGGCGTTATATACGGCTAAAACATATAAAAAAGCACTCAGCATATTCGCAAAAGCACCCAATGTAATCATGCTATGGAATGATTTAGCTGTCTCAAACTCAACTTTTCGATCAATTTGATGCTTCTCTTTTAAAGTCAGTTGAGGTGCCTCGACAAATTTAACTGCTTTGACGGGATTAGGCATACAAGCTCCTTGCGCTATTAATACTCAATTTAATCAATATGTCTATTGCTTCTCAAAATCATTCATTTAAGCTCAATCTAACAAATTGTTCACGGATCTGAAAAGTAGGGAAACCAATTTTTACAATCCATATACATATAGTATAAGTAGGATTTTGATTTGTTGCTTTAATTTTAAGACAGGTAAACCACTAGTTTGACTAGTGAGACTCTCAAGTCTTAGCCTTAAGATTTAGTGACGATGATGTCAAAATACAGCTGTGGACTTGACGTTTTCACAGGAGAGTAATTATGACAACATCATCGTATGAGAGTTTAAGTAACTCGAAATAAGACTGTAAATACCATGTAGTGTTTGTACCGAAATATCGTAAAAAAGTGTTATATGGCCAAATCAGAAGGTTTCTAGGTCCAGTATTCAGAGATTTAG
>JBOFJV010000026.1:0-9054 GCA_051657005.1 Legionella sp.
GTAAATACCATGTAGTGTTTGTACCTAAATATCGTAAAAAAGTGTTATATGTCCAAATCAGAAGGTTTCTAGGTCCAGTATTCAGAGATTTAGCAAGTCATCGAGGTTGTAAAATATTGGAGGGGCATATGGTTCAAGATCATGTGCATATGCTGATTAGTATCCCGCCAAAATATTCAGTTTCCGAAGCTATTGGATACATCAAAGGAAAAAGTGCTATTGCGGTTGCGCGACAATTTGGTGGCAGGAAAAGGAATTTTAACGGCGCGCGCTTCTGGGCTTGTGGCTATGCTGTTTCTACCGTGGGTTTTGAGGAATCTAAACTTAGGGAATATATTCAAAATCAGGAGCAGCTCGATAAAACGAGCGGTGTTGATGAGAAAGGTAATTTTTAAAGTTAGTTTGCACTAATCGACGGCAGCCCTTGGGGCTGCTCACCACCGTCAAGCCACCTGCTTTGCTGGTGCGGTCTGACTTGCAGTTCAAGTTCACTGATGAGGAGTTGTTGGCGAATAACAGCTTCTTCTTCATTGCGAATGGCCATGTCATTTAATCGCATCTGCTCTTGAAGTGAGGCCAACTCAGTTCTGATTTGCGATGCCGTATGTAAATCATTTTGCGCTTCTTTTAAATCGGCTTCTTTTTCTGCTGAATCCTGGCTGAGTTGTTCCTGACAGGCTTTTAATGTGAGTTGAGTCGTTTTGTCTTGCTTATCAAGCTCAAGAATTCGAGTTAATTCGGATTGAATTTCAGAGAGTATAGAGGGGAGGGGTTTTAAAAGAAGGCAAGTGTTACGAAGGGCAGTATAGTCAGAACTTCCGATGTATTTATCGGTACTCTGCTCAACTAACGTGTAAATATTAAGTGATGATAACGACATACTGCATCCATCCACGTGAATTTTGACACATTTTATACAATGTAGTTAAAGAAGAGTCAACACTTTTATTTTTTATAACGATATGAATCCGGGTTTCGCTTGCGCTTCGCCCGGGTTATATTTTTATGCGTATGGAAGAACTAATACAGTTGTTCCTACATCAATAAAATTCTCATTCAGCCATTTTGCAGCTCCAGGTAAGACTCGAATACATCCATGGCTACTGTTCCATTTGGGTACTTCGTACGCAGCATGAATTGCGTAACCGTCATGGAAATGCATGCAATAGGGCATTTTTGCGCCTCCAGCTATATGACCATCACGCGCGATTGGGTATTCATTTGATTTGCAGTCGGCACCTTTCTTATTAAACACCGCAAATGATCCAGTAACAGTGCGACATGATTCGTGAATGTCATCACAATAATCCATGCCTCCTGAAGCGCTTCCCGTCATGACCAGGTTTCCATCTTTATCATAAGCTGCCCAAGCATATTTTTTAGGGTTAAAAACAAAGAGTTTTTTACCTTTGACATCCCAGGTATTGGGAAATGCTTTTTGACCGCGTTTATCGTCTTTATAAGGGGTTGTATAATGTAGGTTACCCGCATCATCTGCAATTACATCTGGTTTATCGGTGGTACAAGAGGTTGATAGAAGGCCAATTAGTGGGGCTAAATACAAAATCTTTTTCATTACATCTATTCTCCTAAGTAAAAAAAGGCTCGATATTCGAGCCTTTGGTTTGAACGGAAATAATTCCGTATCAAGATTTTTATTCGTCAGTTAAGCGAAAATATTTAGTTCCAAAATATCTTTGGAGTTTGTTCCTAATTGTGCCACGGCTAATCCCTAGCATCTTCGCAGCTTGCAGTTGATTGCCACGTCGTTTTTCCATTACTTCTTGCAGTAGTGGAGGCTCAACTTCAGATAAAATCATGTCGTACAGATCATCAATACTTTTGTTTTTGTTTTCAGCAAGAAAACGAGAGACCAAATTATATACTAAATCTTGTAGACCTTGGTCTTGTTTAGTAATAGTTTGAATTGTTTCAGGTGTTTCAATGACAGTCATCTTAACTTCCTTATTTAAATTAAATCACACATTCCAATTGCTTACATTCATCATGAAGCAAAATTAATTGTACATGAAGGTTAATTGATATTCTATATCTTTAAGGCAAAACTATGCATTTTTTTTGAGCAATTCATTGGCCACAAGATCAAAAAGAGACCTATCTGATTTTTCTGACGACAACGATCGCTTTATCTGTGTTAATTGAGTGATCATTCTTTGATGTTGAGCTGCATCATTATAAAAGTGCTCAATATAACGCGTTAACTCATGTGCATTGCAATCGTACTGTAAAAATTCAGGAACAATCATTCTGTTTGCCAAGAGATTGCACAAGCCCAAAAATTTAACTTTGATGAATCTCATTGCCAAAAAATAGTTAATAAAAGATGACCGGTAGATAATGCACATCGGCTTTTCCAATAACGCGCATTCAAGTGAAGCGGTACCTGATGAGACGATGACAAAGTCTGCAGCAGCCATACAGCTTTGAGCCTTGCCTTCTACAAAACGAACAGGCAATTCAATGTTGGAAAAATAATGCTTAATTTTTTCTGGATTCAGTGAACTTGCTATAGGAATAACGAAATTGATGTCGGGGAAGCGTTTGTGAAGTTGTACTGCTGTATCACGCAGTACGGGCATGTGATGCTCGATTTCATTATTACGGCTCCCAGGGAGCAGGGCAATAAGTCGCGCATTTATAGGAAGAGAAAGAGCTTCGCGCTGTGATTTGCTGTCGCTGACAGCGGTAATTTTTTCTACTAAAGGATGTCCGACAAAATTCACTGGAACTTGTGCGTTTTCATAGAGTGTTTTTTCAAAAGGTAAAATCACAGCCATATGATCAACGCATTTTTTTATCAGGTGAATTCGCTTTGCCTTCCATGCCCAAATTTGAGGGCTGATGTAATATAAAATTTTAATGCCTAATTTTTCTTTTGCATATTTTGCCAATCGCAAATTAAAGCCAGGATAGTCTACCAAGATGAGTAAGTCAGGTTTTTGTTGACTTAGATGTTTTTTTATCTCTAGAAATGCTTGACGAATGACTTTGAGATGGCGAATGACGGCAGTAAGCCCGGTCACGCCAAAACGTGCTAAATCAGAGATGATGTGCGCACCCGCCTCTTCCATATGTTGGCCACCAATTCCGCTAATTACCAAATTAGGATCCATAGCTTTCAATTGACGAATCAAAACGGAAGCATGAATATCACCAGATTCTTCACCAGCAACAATAACAATATGCCTAGATTTTTGCATGGTGTTCCATCAAGTTGGCATGAATCACTGTGGTAATTTGTTCTGCAGTTTCTAATGCGTGCAAGCCGTCTTCACCTGTCACTGCAGGAATACTGTCTTCTTCGATGCATTTTATAAATGCTTTAATTTCTTCAAGTAGTGCATCGCCTCGTTCACATTCTTTTTGTTCCTGAACGATATCTGATATACCAGGAAACATTTCGCCAACACCTTTTTTAAATACACTGATTTTAGGATTCTGATAATCAATTGAAAGATAGGCGTCTTCTTGAAATATTCGTGTTTTTCGCTCGACTTTAAAACTGATTCGACTGGCTGTAATGTTGGCAACACAATGATTTGCAAACGTAATTCGTGCATTGGCAATATCAATGGATGACGTAAGTACAGGAGCACCTTTAGCTAGAATTGACACAATAGGGCTCTTAACCATATTTTGAATCAAATCGATATCATGAATCATTAAATCAAGGACAACATTAACGTCTGCGCTGCGTGGTTTAAATGGCGCGAGGCGCTCTGCGTCAATGAATAGTGGTGTTCCTAAGTAATGATCTAATGCAAGTCGCGCTGAATTAAAGCGTTCCAAATGACCAACTTGTAATTTGACCTGATGCTTTTTAGCAAGTTCAATTAATTCTTTTGCCTGCGCTACTGTTTCAGTGATCGGTTTTTCAATTAAAACATGAATGCCTTGTTCTAAAAAAGATTTTGCAATGTCAAAATGTTTGCTGGTTGTTGCAGCAATACTGACAGCATCAACCTGATGAAACAAATCACGGTAATAGCTATAACCAGGAACTTCAAGTTCTTTGGAAACGGTTTCTAATGCATCTTGATTCAAATCACATACAGCAACTAATTCTGTGTTGGGAAGGAGCTGATATTTTTGTGCATGGAATCGACCTAAATAGCCAACACCAATAACTGCGCAACGAAATTTATCCATTATGTTCATATGTTAATTATTTTTTGCGCATGATCTCATTTCCTGGATGATAAATCAATTTGAAAACGTTATTATTCGCCATTAAATAAAAACAACAGGGATACAGAATGCTTATCGCAGGTGTAGATGAAGTAGGGCGAGGCCCTTTAGCTGGAGCAGTTATCACTGCGGCTGTTATTTTAAAAGAACCTATTGAAGGCCTCGCAGACTCAAAAAAATTAAGCGCCAAAAAACGTGAATTACTTGCATTACAAATTAAAGAACATGCGATTGCTTATGCTTATGGACGAGCGGAGGTTGATGAAATTGATACTCTGAATATCCATCATGCCACCTTGCTGGCGATGAAAAGGGCGATTGATGCCTTACCGGTTCAACCTGATCAAGTATTGATTGATGGTTTGCATGTACCTAAGCTGAGCATACCGTGTCAGGCCATTGTTCAAGGTGATGGTTTAATTCCTGAAATTAGTGCTGCCTCAATTCTCGCTAAGGTGATGCGTGATGCCGAAATGGTAGCATTTGATGCAATTTATCCTGGATATGGTTTTGCAGATCATAATGGCTATCCAACAGTTGCTCATCTGGAAGCTTTGACCAGATTAGGCCCTTGTCAAATTCATCGGCGCAGTTATTCTCTAGTCGCAGAGTTACTTTAAATTTGGTGACTTGTAGTGACTTGTAGCCTTGGTGCAGCGTAGCGGAACCCGGGGTTCTGAACTAAATCAATAAACCATGGTTCCGCTACGCTGCACCCAGGCTACGTTTCTACGTTTTTCTACGATTTCTCAATAGTTTTAGTGCAAGCGATTAAACAAAATCTTATGTGAGCTAATGGACATCAAAATGCCGAAGCTTGCTAAAAAGGTTACCATTGCGGTCCCCCCATAACTGACTAGTGGTAATGGAATGCCAACAACTGGAATAATACCCATTACCATCCCGATATTGACAAAGCCAGACATAAAAAATGACATCGCAAGACTTGCGGCAAGCAAACGAGTAAACGTTGTTTGTGCATGAGATGCAATATTGAGGCTTCTTAATGAAATCAACACAATCAGCGCAATAATGGAAAATCCACCTGCAAAGCCAAACTCTTCGCTGCTGACAGCAAAAATGAAGTCGGTGGCATGCTCTGGCAAGAAATTGAGATGCGATTGACTGCCTTGCAACCAGCCTTTGCCAGCAAGACCTCCTGAGCCAATGGCAATTTTTGATTGAATGATATGATATCCTGAGCCTAATGGATCTTGTTCGGGATCAAGAAGCATGTACACTCTTTGTTTTTGATAATCATGCATCACATGCCATACCACAGGGATTGCAGCACCCACTAAGAGCATTAGGATCAAAATCACTTTAAAACGAATCCCCGCTAAAAATACAACGCATAATCCTGCTGCGGCAACCATAATCGCAGTACCTAAATCAGGTTGTTTGGCAATCAATAATGCAGGCACACAGATAATGAGCCCGGCGACGGAAATGGCTTTAAGGCTACTGGGTTGTGCTTGGCGATCAAAATACCAGGCAGCCATCATTGGTCCAGCCAGTTTCATGATTTCAGAAGGTTGAAAACGAAATAAACCCAGCTCCAGCCAACGTTGGGCTCCTTTACCGATTTTACCCATGACCATAACAGCAACTAATAAAGTGAGTCCAACACTGTAGATCCATGGCGTCCATATTTTATATTTATGCGGTGGAATAAAGCCGAGTATGGACATAATCAATGTGGCAAAAACAAGACGCATAGACTGACGTAAGATCATCACCGTATTGGCATTAGAGGCGCTGTATAAAATTAATAGACCAAAACTGATTAATACAAGTAACAACCCTAATAAAGGAAAATCCAGGTGAAGTGATTTTGCGGTAAAACGATAAACGGGTTTACTGTGTCTGTTCATGGGTCTGTTTCATCTGATAAAGTTTATAGTATGTATCGAGTACCTGGCGTGCGACCGAAGAGGCGGCAACATCATTTTCTACGACAACCGCTAGGGCAATCTCAGGTTTTTCCACTGGCGTAAACGCAATAAACAAGGAGTTATCACGTAAAGCCTCAGGAATGTCTTCATATTTGGTTTTTTCATACTGTCTGCCACTAAATACTTGGGCAGTTCCCGTTTTTCCTGCAACCGGGTAGGGAGGATTACGTCCAAAACGATAGCCGGTGCCCTCATTACTAATTAATACACTGTGCATGGCTTCTTTCACAATATCCCAGTTGGCTTCATCTTTAAGATACACCGGATATTCTTCAACAGGCTTATAGCGTTTGGCTTCATTATTGTCGCTATTTACTGTTTTAATTAATAAATGTGGCCTGAATCGTTGTCCATGTTGGCTTAAAGAGGCCGTTGCATTGGCAATTTGTAATGGGGTGGCCAGCATAAAGCCCTGGCCTATCGACGTAATTAAGGTATCTCCCGGATACCATGTAACGCCTTTAGTCTGTTTTTTCCAGCGTATACTCGGAACAATGCCTGCAGCTTCCTCATAAAGGTCAATTTGGCTGAGATGACCAAGCCCAAATTTGACGAGCATGTCTTCAATGTTGGAAATGCCCATTTTATTGCCCAATTGATAAAAATAAGTATCACAGGACACTGTAATTGCTCGTTTAAAATTAATCATGCCGTGGCCACCTTTTTTCCAATCACGATAAATATGGCTGGCAGTAGGAAGCTTGTATTTACCAGGGTCATAAATGGTTGTTGCAGTGGTGATAAATCCTTTATCTAAACCGGCTAAGCCAACAAATGGCTTGATTGTTGATGCGGGAGGGTATACGCCACGAACCGCCCGATTAAATAGTGGTCTTTGCAAGGTATTTGATAGCTTTTTATATTCCTTAGAGCTGACGCCACCGACAAAAATATTGGGGTCAAAGCTCGGCGAGCTTACCATTGCAAGCACTTCGCCATTTTTGGAGTTAATGACAACTACTGCACCTCGTTTGTCTTTTAAGGCTTCATATGCTGCTTTTTGCAATCGGATGTCAAGGCTTAAATACAGCTTTGCACCTGAGTGGGGATTTAATTTATCCACGACACGCAGAGTACGTCCACTGACGTCGGTTTCTACCATTTGATAGCCCACTTGGCCGTGGAGTATGTCTTCATAGTATTTTTCAATCCCCGCTTTCCCAATAAAGTTAGTGGCACGGTAATTGGTGGGATCCACAGTTCTTAACTCTTGAATATTAATTCTGCCTACATAACCCAACACATGGGCTGTTATTTCCCCTAAAGGATAATGCCGCATTAAGCGAGCTTTGATACTCACTCCAGGGAAATGGTATTGATTGATTGCAAACAGTGCGACTTCTTCTTGAGTTAACTTGAGTTTAATTGGGATGGGGACAAAGGAGCGATTTTGCTTTCGTGTCCGTTTAAAACTTTTTATATCATCTTCTGTGATTGAAGGGATTAATTTTTGCAGATCCGCTAAAGTTTGATCAATGTTTTTGACATGCTCCGGAATAATTTCCAGAACATAAACGGGAATGTTTTCAGCAAGTAATACTCCATTTCTGTCAAGAATTACTCCTCTTGGTGGTGCAATAGGAATAATACTCATTTGATTTTTCAAAGAGAGCGTTTGGTATTTTTTGAATTCAGAAATTTGTAGAAAAGCCAGTCGCAAAACAAGAATTAAGGATAAAATAATCAGAAAGGCAACCAGCAAATTGATTCTAAAAAGTTGATGCTGTGATTCGATTCTGTAGTTTCTATAGGATTGTTTCAGACTCATAACATCAGGTTAGATAAGTTGGATACAAAAAAATGCATAGTAACTGAAAATTGAAGGGTTTACTATAGATTTTGTAGCAGTTCGTAGTGCTGACAGGCTACTATTTATGATAGGGATGATTATTGATAATTGACCATGCTCTGTATAACGTTTCAAGCAACATAATTCGCACCAGAGGATGGGGCAGGGTAAGTTTTGAAAGCGACCAGCGTTCATCGCATTGTTTCAAAATTTCTTGCGAAAGCCCTTCAGGACCGCCAATTACAAAGCAAAGGTGGCTTGTGGTTTGTTGTAATTTGGATATTTTACCGGCGAGCTCTTCACTGCTAAAGGATTTCCCTTCAATTGCCAATGCAATAATTCGTGCATTGGCAGGCATCGCTTCTTTGATTAAAGCATATTCTTTTTCTAATATGCGAACCAAGTCAGATGATTTGCTGCGACGAATTAGCGGGATTTCAATGATTTTGAGCTGAATTCCGTCATTAAATCGTTTGGCGTAATCATTTGAGCCTTGCATAACCCAATCTGGCATTTTATTACCTAAGGTAATGATCGTGATTTTTAACATGACCGATTAATTAGTGGGATCTTCCCAAAGCCCTTCCAAATTATAATAATCACGATATTCGGGCTGCATGACATGGACAATAAAGTCACTAAAATCGATAAGAACCCAATCACCAGTTTCCAAGCCCGTGCAATTCATTGCAGGAAAACCGGCATGCTTCATATCCTCCATTGTTTTCTGTGCGATTGCTTTAACATGGCGAGAAGAGCGGCCGGAGGCAATAATCATATAGTCAGTAATCGTTGTTTGTTTATGAACATCAATTACTTTAATGTTAATTGCCTGGTTGTCATCCAGTAAATGCAGAAGTTTGGTAAGTGTTGGGTTTTGATCTGACATAAGTTAGGGTAATTATCTATACAAAAGCGCTGAATGATAACAGTAATTTTAAGACAGGTAAACCACTAGTTTGACTAGTGAGACTCTCAAGGCTTAGCCTTCAGATTTAGTGACGATGATGTCAAAATACAGCTGTGGACTTGACGGTTTCACAGGAGAGTAATTATGACAACATCATCTTATGATAGTTTAAGTCACTCGAAATATGACTG
>JBOFJV010000027.1:0-3783 GCA_051657005.1 Legionella sp.
TTAAATGGCTCAATAGGCGGAGTCAACGCAAGTCGTTCGACTGGAATAAATTCGACCTATTCGTAAAGAAGCATCCACTACCAGATGCAAAAATAATACACCGATTGTTCTGATTGATAAGGTATGAGTATGTAATGAACTTGTCTTGAGCCCATTGTCTTAGTAGGGCACGATGGGGTCTAAATGGGGTGGTGGCCAGGTGACTGGTTAACTCTACCAGCTAATTAGGGGTCAAGTCTTTTGATAATAGGTTTTAGCTGCGATAAGTATCAAGTAAAATCTAAACCATTATCAAAAGACTTGCCCCTGTCAGCGAGCCACCTCTTTAATTGCATAGCTCTGAATTAATGCTGGATTATCAGGCGATAAAGTAAAGCGTACTTTAAGATCAGCATTTTCTCCGTTAATAATAAAATAGCCGCGCAATTGGTTCTCTGGAATTACAGGCCCAACTTTAATGATTTTACCCATTTTGGCAAAATGATCTTTGGTCTCTTTTTTTAATGAACTTACTGAAGAATCCAGAAAAAAATTCGCTGCAAACAAACCACTTGTTGTTGCATTTTTCCAATCAGGTAGCAATTTCATTAATTCGGTTTGTCGTGTTCTTAAAACAGTTGCGGGCGGTAATGCTCGTGGTTTAAGGTGTGCTTCTTGAACAAGTTTATTCACTACCTGGACATTGATTGCATCGGCATTTGCATAAGTAACGTTCGCAAATAAAATCACACCTACTCCATAGTCAGGTAATATCAGCCAATTACTACCAAATCCAGGTAATCCACCGGAATGCCCCACGGACACTTTAGCCTTGCAATCTCGCGCCCATCTTAATCCATAACCATAGGCATAAATGGTTTGGCATTTTTTACCTGCTATACGTGTTTTTTGATTTACCGCATAGAGTTGCCAAGGATGATGCATTTCACGAATGGAGCTTCTTTTTACAGGTCCTGTTTCCACATCATCTCGTGGTGGCCAGGCTGACTGATGGAGCGCAAGATATTGGCTGAATGATTCCAGGGAAATAATCATACCGCCCATCGAAGCATAACTGCCATCATGCAATAACGGTTCTTCTTGCCATTTGCCTTCGCTCCATTTGTAACCGTGCGCTAATTGTCCTGGTGGCACTTGAGTAAATTCCCAAGCCACTTGTTTTAATCCTAAAGGGTGCCAAATGTTTGCAGCAACATACTCCTGATAAGAAACGCCAGAAACTTTTTTAATAATCAACCCCAACATGGCAAAACCGAGATTGCTGTATTCAAATGAAGTTCCTGCCGCATTAGTTAACGAAATACCCTGTTTGATAAAAGCAATTAATTCTTCATCAGTTTTATCCAGGTTGCGATCACCCCAAGGATTATCTTCGGGAAATCCCGCGCTATGAGTTAATAAATTCCGAATAGTAATCTCGGGTGCATCTTGAGTTAATTTTTGATTTTTAAGCTCTGGAATATAAAGAGAAACAGGATCATCCAATTTTAATTTCCCTTCATCACGAAGTTTTAAAACGGCCATAGCGGTAAAGCTTTTGGTCATTGATGCAATGCGAAACATCGATTGAGGGTTTGCCGGAATTTTTTTTGCAACATCCGTATAGCCGCAACTCCCGGTATCGATCAGACGACCATCCAGGACGACTCCGTAAACATAACCAGGGAAATGATTTTTTTTTGCGTACTCTTGATACATCTTATCAATCACTGGGACTAGTTTTTTAATATTCTCAAGTCTTTGGCTGTCAGTAAAAACAGGTGGAAGATAAGAAGAGTTCCCTTGGCTATTTGCAACGAAAGGGATAAGTGTAAGGAGGGGAATCATTCTTTTTAAGATGAAGCGATACATGGATATTACCTCGATGAGTTCTGTAAAAAACGAAGTATATTGAAATAATTGAAAAATGCTTAGGGGTCAAGTCTTTTGATAATAGGGTTTTAGTTGTGATGGGTATCAAGTAAAATCAAAATTATTGTCCCCTAAACAGTAAATTTGTGGTAGAATTGCGATAAATATAAGCATATTGAGTAACAAAACATCGTTTGCCCCCTGCCAAAGATGCCAATAAATAAAGGAAACAGCATGAGTTTTAAGTCGTTAGGTTTAATTGAGCCATTACTTCAATCCCTAGATGAGTTAGGCTACAAAGAACCGTATCCCATTCAAATTCAGGCGATTCCGATGGTATTATCAGGTAAAGACGTTCTTGCCTCAGCCCAAACAGGAACAGGTAAAACGGCGAGTTTCGTATTACCTCTTTTGCAAAAGCTCAGCGCAAAACCTCGCGCTAAAAGCAATAGAACACAGGTCCTCATTTTAACGCCCACGCGAGAATTAGCCAGCCAGGTGCATGAGAGTATTCGTGAATACGGACGACATCTATCGCTTCGTTCTGCGGTGGTGTTTGGTGGTGTAAAAATTAATCCGCAAATGATGCGATTACGCTCTGGTGTCGAGTTATTAGTTGCCACACCAGGACGTTTATTGGATCTGTATCAGCAACGCGCCATCCAATTTGATCAAATTGATACGTTGGTCTTGGATGAAGCCGACAGAATGCTGGACATGGGCTTTATTCATGACATAAAACGAATCATTAATTGCTTGCCTAAAAACCGACAGAATCTGATGTTCTCCGCCACGTTTTCTGATGACATTCGTAAATTGGCAAAGACCATTCTAAACCAACCCATAGAAATTGATGTTACGCCACGAAATACAACCGTAGTGAAAATCAAACAAACCATTCATCCGGTAGATAAAAGCCAAAAAGCAGCGTTACTGAGTCATTTGATTCATAAAAATAAATGGGGGCAGACTTTGGTCTTTTCTAAGACGAAACATGGCGCCAACAAACTGGTGAAACAATTAGCTGAAGAGCACATTCATGCAGCTGCATTTCATGGCAATAAATCGCAATCGCAACGTACCAAAATATTAGACGAGTTTAAATCCGGAGAATTACATATATTAGTGGCAACAGACATCGCTGCTCGAGGAATTGATATTGAGCAATTACCCTGTGTGGTTAATTTTGATTTACCCCAAGTGGCAGAAGATTACGTTCACCGCATCGGCCGAACTGGTCGCGCTGGCGCTACAGGATTAGCTGTTTCTTTAGTGTGTGCTGATGAGGTAGGTCAATTGCACGCGATAGAAAAACTGATCCAACACAAATTAAACCGTGTTGAAATCGAGGATTTCGAACCCAAACACAACGTACCTCAAACCAATCATTCGGCAAAACCTAAAAAACTGTTTTCTGCAAAAAAGAAAACAACCTCATTATCCAGTAAAGCCAATAAAAAACCACTTGCTCGCGATTCAAAAAAACGTGGCGCGCCAGTAAATAGGCAATTAGGTGGCAAGTCTTTTGATAAGAGGTTTTAGTTTCGATCCCCATCAAACTATTATCAAAAGACGTGAGCTCCAACTCCTCAAATCATCACATAAATTTTTTCTTAATCCAGCAACTCAAACATATGGATAATTTATTGAAATTAAAATGATTCGTTTAATTTATAAAATGGGCAGCGAATGGAATGGTGTTTTTATCTTAAATGGGGAGTAGCTTTATTTTTAGGAAATAGTATATTGATGCGCAAAATGAGTTGTGGATACCTCTGATTCATCCGTTTAGGCATAATTTTAAGACAGGTAAACCACTAGTTTGACTAGTGAGACTCTCAAGGCTTAGCCTTCAGATTTAGTGACGATGATGTCAAAATACAGCTGTGGACTTGACGGTTTCACAGGAGAGTAATTATGACAACATCATCG
>JBOFJV010000028.1:0-6795 GCA_051657005.1 Legionella sp.
GCGGTTTAGTAAATCAAATGGAATCACAGAAGGGTTTCATCGTAAAATGAAAATCATTCAGCGAAGAGCTTATGGTTTTAGAAAATTTGAAAATTACAGAGTGCGTGTTAAGGTGCTCTGTGGGTGATTAGAGCTGCCCCCTTAAATTGGAAAGAGCCCAAAATAAGTAATTTTTTTATTATCATGATTGCATTCCTTTGTTTAAAAGAGGTACTATAAAGTATAGTGTAGTCGCATTTTCAAGATCAGCCATTTTCTTGCCAAACGGAGTAAAGACACCCAATTGCCCGACAACAGACTCTTGTCATTACTCATCAATTGATTTTATAACTACATGAATTGATTTGATGCACGCTTTTATTAACAGTTCTGTAAAAATAGGCACTTTAACGTTGCCTCATCGCCTCATTCAAGGTCCTTTGGCGGGGTACAGTTGCGCTCCATTCAGAACTTTATTTAATCGTTACATGCCACCCGCATATTGTGTTACTGAAATGAGTTCAGCAACGGATATTTTGCATAAGCATCAATCCAGTTCGCGTTATCTCTATCGAGCTCCGCAAGAGCGGATTTTGGCATACCAAATTGCCGGAACCCAGCCGCAGGTATTGGCAGATGCCGCGCAGCAATTACAACAGCAGGGCGCAGACATTATCGATATTAATTGTGGCTGTCCCAAACCCAAAATTCGTAAAAAGGGTGCAGGAAGTGCTTTGCTTGAAACGCCAGAACACTTAGTGGGCCTCGTTCAAACAATTCGCGAGCGCATTACGATTCCGCTTACGATAAAAATTCGTATTCAAGGCAATGAAAATGATCTGCTCCTGGCAAAAAAAATAGAAGACGCAGGCGCAGATGCGCTTATTGTACACGGCCGACGCTGGATTGATGATTATGATGTAGCCTCTGATTTAAAACAAATCGCGCGGATAAAGCAGCATGTGACAATTCCCGTGATCGCTAATGGAGACATTCAAGACCGCATGAGCTTACAAAAAGCACTTGAATTAAGTGGTTGCGATGCTGATATGATCTCGCGGGCTGGCACTGGTAATCCTTGGCTGTACCAGGAGTTATGGGAGCAACAACACGTGATCGTGACGCTGACGGAAAAAATAGAGCTGTTTCTGGCGCATTTACACGGTTTGTCAGCTCTCGAAGACGATTATAAAGCGGTTTTGCAAAGCAAATCGTTGGTACGTTATTATTTGCGTCAATTCCTTGATGCCTCCTCATTGAATGCTTTTTATCAATTGGATTCTTTGTCCGAAATTGCGTCTTTTTTACAACGCCTGGTAGTTTGTAACCTGGGTGCAGCGTAGCGGAACCAGGATTTATTGATTTAGCTCAGAATCACGGGTTCCGCTACGTTGCACCCAGGCTACAATACACTGCCATTTTCTCAGTATCCAAAAAATCGCTACATGAGTTCTTATCCAATCAATCCTCTTCCACCATCAACTTTCAAGATTTGTCCTGTAATAAATGGATTTTCTGCTAAAGATAATACCGCTTGGGCAATATATTCCGGGTGGCCGTGTTTTTTTAGTAGTGTTTGGGCGATAATTTTTTCTTTTAACTCGCTGGTTAATTCATTCGCATTTTCTGGCCACATCGTTGCACCTGGAGCAACCGCATTCACTCGAATCTCTGGAGCAAATTCTCGTGCTAAACTTTTCGTTTGCATTTCCAAAGCGGCTTTACTTTGACAGTAGACAGAATAGCCCCTCAGTGGTCTGTCGGCATGAGTGTCAGTAACATTGATAATGACACCGGATTGTTTGGCTAACAGGGGGCTGGCTTCGAGGCTCAGTAAAAAAGGAATTTTGACATGAATTTCAAAAAGTGCTTCCCAATCTTCCGTTGCAAAAGCGGTAAACTCAGTACGAATAAAAACAGAGGCATTATTCACTAATAAGTCTAAGCGCCCAGCCCAATGCGTGACCGCGGTCATGATTTCATGCGCAGCAGAAGGTTCATTTAATTTTTTTTGTACCACAATGGCGCTGTCTGCGCGTTGCGCGTTTAAGTGCGCTGCAAGGGCTTGAGCTTCTGATAGCGAACGATGGCAATGAATGAGCACGTGATAGCCTGCGGCATGTAGTTTTTTTACGATTGCAGCACCAATACGACGTGCACCGCCAGTCACTAAAGCAACCTTCGCTGCTTGTGTGTTTGCCTGTTTCAATGTATGTTCCCTCTTTTAATGCCTTCAGGCTGTATTTTCTTTAAAACACTTGATCATGAGTATACTACAAACGCTGCACTCAGAACTAACCCAACGAGGGGCCATTCCTTTTATAGAATTCATGCAGCATGCATTATATGCTCCAGGTGAAGGGTATTACAGTTCTGGATTACAAAAATTGGGAAAGCATGGGGATTTTATTACGGCTCCTGAATTAACTCCCTTATTTGGTAAAACTTTGGCGAATCAATGCCAGCAAGTATTAGCGGGCCTGGATTCTCCGGTGATATTTGAATTTGGCGCAGGTTCTGGCGCGCTTTGTGTCGCTATTTTGGAGCATCTTGCCGAACTGAATGCATTACCAGATACCTACGCTATTCTTGAAGTAAGCGCCAATTTGCGCCATCGTCAACGCGTGCTTATAGAGGAAAAAATTCCTCATTTGGCGCATCGTGTGACTTGGTATGATCGTTGGCCATACTTACCCTTTAACGGTGTTGTTTTGGCGAATGAGGTACTGGATGCGATGCCTGTGCATCGTTTCATGAAAACAGAGAAAGGCATTATGGAAAGTTATGTGACCTTAAATGAACAACGCCAATTGACGGAACTATTTAAGCCTTGTCACAATCAACGTTTGCTGGATTATATTAATAACCGGCTGGTCTTACCAAACGCGCCTTATCTTTCTGAAGTGAATCTTTTTCTTGATGATTGGATTTTGAATAATTACCACATGCTCAAACAAGGCGTGGTGTTCTTGATTGATTATGGTTTTCCTCGTCATGAGTATTATCATCCTGATCGTAATCAGGGTACACTGATGTGCCATTACCAACATCACACGCATCCTGACCCTTTAGCGCATCCAGGAGAGCAAGACATTACGGCACATGTGGATTTTACTCATGTAGCCGAAGAGGGGCAACAGGCAGGGTTTCATGTTGCCGGCTATACTAATCAGGCCTCTTTTTTGCTAGCCAATGGTTTGTTAAGCTTTATCAATCTATTGGATAATGAATTGGAACAAGTACACGCGCAACACGTGATAAAACAACTGACCCAGCCGAGTGAAATGGGCGAATTATTTAAAGTAATTGCTTTGAGTAAAAATAGGGAAATTGCTTTAAATGGGTTTCAATTACACGATAAACGAGTGAGTTTATGAATATAAAAAAATACTTAACGACGGTGGAATTGCAGAAAGAATCCATGAAGTTTTCTGCTGGTCATACGACGATTTTTTCCGCAACCGAAAGAGAACCGTTGCATGGTCATATGTATGGCGTTTATCTGGCGCTGACGACGTGGGTCGAAGAAAATGGCATGACCTTTGATTACCGGTATTATAAAGAACGCACCAACAAATTATGTCGTTATTTGAATCAAACTTTTTTGATGCCCGAGTTTTCCCCTTTTTTACAATACGCTGAAGATGAAGAATATTATTATTTCACCTTTAACCATAAGAAAATTCCATTTCTTAAAGAAGACGTCACTTTATTGCCTGTTACCAACATTACTGTCGAAGAGTTATCGCGTTGGTTTGTTTTGGAGTTAATTCAGGATAAAGCGGAATTAGACCGACATCGTATTGAAAAAGTGGTGGTCAAAGTATTTTCTGCTCCAGGGCAATCCGCCAGTCACGAATGGCAACGAGTGTAATGAAGACGGTTTATCAAGTCTGTATTCCACATACCAGCCGTGATTTTTTTGATTATCTTGCTGATTGGCTGACACCGTGTATCGGTGCGCGAGTCTGGGTGCCCTTTCGCAAACAAGAACGTTTAGGCATTGTCGTTGGCAAAAGAGAATCTCAACACGATAGCGAATTACTAAAAAGCATCAGCTCCGTCATTGATGAACACGCGTTAATTGAGCAGGAATTATTGACCTTATGTTCCTGGATAGGGAGTTATTACCAATCTCCTTTGTCTGAGGTATTGCCTTTGGCATTACCTAAAAAGTATCGCTTAGGGCAAATGTGTCAATTGCCAATGGACGATTTTTATCATTTGGCATTGCCATGGGAAGAGGCGAAAAAAGCAATCCCCGCGCGTGCGCGTAAGCAGTTGGAGTTGATTGATTTTTTGCATGAACAACAAGAGCCGGTAGCGAAATGGTGTTTGACGCAAAAAGGGTTTAATTCCAGTCAGTTGGCCCATTTGCTTGCGGCAGATCTTATTTCGTTATCCCAACGCATCGCGTTACCTACAAGGGCAAATAATCCTTTATCCCCTGCATTGCAACTGAACCATGAGCAAGCGGTGGCGGTAACGGCGATTATGGAGCAGTTGCATCAGTATCACTGTTTTTTATTGCAAGGTGTTACCGGTAGTGGCAAAACCGAGGTGTATTTACAAGTTATTGCCAAAGTATTAGCACAAGACAAACAGGTTTTGGTCCTGGTGCCTGAAATTGGTTTAACACCACAATTAGTGTCACGCTTTACCGCACGTTTTGAGCAGCCCATTGCAGTTATTCATTCGAGCTTAAATGAAACGGAACGACAGGTTGCCTGGCAATTGGCTAAAGAAGCGAAGGTAAAAATGATCATCGGTACACGAGCGGCAATTTTTACGCCCATGCCTGATCTAGGGTTAATTGTCATTGATGAAGAGCATGATGCGTCATTAAAGCAAATGGAAGGCGTACGTTATTCGGCTCGTGATACGGCCTTGATGCGGGCGCATTTAGCGAACATTCCCATTATCTTTGGTTCAGCGACTCCCAGTCTTGAAAGCATGTACAACGGAAAGCAGAATAAGTACACGTTGTTGCGCTTAACGCATAAAGCTTTGACGACAACTCCTTTACATTATCAACTGATTGATTTGCGTGCACAAACGCTGCAGCATGGATTGGCTACGCCGACCTTGCAACTGATTAAAGCACATTTGCAAAAACAAAATCAGGTTTTAGTATTCATCAATCGCCGTGGTTTTGCTCCGGTTTTGTTGTGTCATCAATGCGGTTGGATGGCTGACTGTCGTGCGTGTGACAGTCATCTCACCTTGCACAAACAAGTTGGGCAGATGATCTGTCATCATTGCGGTTTGACGCAAAAAACGCCAGTTTGCTGTGGCAGTTGTCAAAGTAAAGCACTGATTCCAGTGGGTGCCGGAACCCAGAGGGTGCATGAATTTTTAAGCAGCTATTTTCCTGATACAGAGGTGGTGCGAATCGATCGAGATGCCGTACGTAAGAAAAATGCTTTGGATGAGCAATTAGAGCGAATCCATATGGGTAAAGCCCAATTAATTGTGGGCACCCAAATGTTGGCTAAAGGACATCATTTTCCTCGGCTCTCTTTAGTGGTAATTCTGGATGCCGACGCCGGTCTTTACAATCAGGATTTTCGTGCCTTGGAACATTTGGGGCAACTCTTGACTCAAGTGTCAGGACGCGCAGGACGCGCTGAACAAGCAGGACAGGTTTTGATTCAAACCCATTTACCCGATCATCCCTTGCTTAATCTGTTGATTCAACAAGGTTATGATCACTTTGCCGATGCCCTGTTAACGACCCGTGAACAAGCGCAATTACCTCCTTTTCACTACTTGGCTGTGATTAGGGCCCAGGGCAAAATGTCGGGAAGTGTATTAAAGTTTCTCCATGCAACTAAAGATCAAATTCAAATCCCGCCACTTATCGTGATGGGGCCAGCACCAGCTCCTATGCCACGTAAAGCCAACCAATATCGAATGCAATTATTAATTAAATCACCTTCAAGAAAAGCATTAAAAAATTCATTGACCAAATTGCGAGAGTGGCTAGGAAAAAATAAATTAACCAATGGAATACGATGGAATGTAGATGTTGATCCTATGGATTTGTCATGATAAAAAGCAAGTGATTTCTCTTCATTTTATCGATGCAGAAGCAAGGTAAAATATTCTGACTTAGTATTTTTCCGTTTCATCGACTTAATCTATAATCCTATTTGCATCATGTGAATAAATAGCATTACTTGCAATGAATTATAAAGAGATCAAGGGAACTACATGACAGAGCAAAAAATTAAAGTTTATACACGAATATTTTCTATAGCATGGGGGATATGGATGCTTTATGGCATGTCAATAATGCCCGCTATTTTGATTATTTTCAGGAAGCACGCATTGAATGGCTCAGAGAGCTTAATATCCAGATGACTGAAAAGACAGGTCCTGTGGTTATTCAGGTTGCATGTACTTTTTTAAAACCCGTCGTTTATCCTGCGACGGTTACGTTGATTTCGACCATCCACAGTCTTGGTAATTCCAGTATGATGATGGATCATGATCTTTATCAGAACGATGTTCTGATGGCGCAGGGCAGTTGCAATATTGTGTGGGTGGATTACACCCAAAATAAATCAGTTCCGCTTCCTACTGTTTTTCGTGAGTTGTTTCAGTCCAACCCATACTAGTGGAGAAAAAGAGAGGTTGTCCTTAGCCTGTAGACCATGACCTGTGCCCAGGCCCTGAGGTATCGACACATATTTTTCAATCAGGTTTTTAGCACAAAATCCGTCGTTGCGAGCCGTAGGCGAAGCAATCTAGTGACTTTAAAAAAGAGAATGAATGCATCCGAAGCCCAAAAGGACGCTGGATGGCTTCGCCTAC
>JBOFJV010000029.1:0-7640 GCA_051657005.1 Legionella sp.
TTGGGTAAGACCCTGGGAGCTTGGAAAGATGAAGTCGCCAGAATGTGGCGGTTTAGTAAATCAAATGGAATCACAGAAGGGTTTCATCGTAAAATGAAACTAATTCAGCGAAGAGCTTATGGTTTTAGAAAATTTGAAAATTACAGAGTGAGTGTTAAGGTGCTCTGTGGGTGATTAGAGCTGCCCCCTTAAATGGGAAAGAGCCCAATTCTTTTGCTATCTGCGCTGTCAGGGTGGGGTAAGTTGTTTTTTCTACAAGATCTGATCTAAAGAGAGAAGAAATGTTTGAAGCATTCACTGAAGCATCTAATGTCTTCTTACAAACAAAACCTTTATCAGTACTGGTCCACTCTAATCCTGTTTTTTCTTTTAATTTAGCAACTACTTTTTCACGGCATTCCTTATTCAAAAACATTTTTATTCTCAATAAAATCTGTACTTATTTGCTCTAAGTATAGTACAGATATTGAATGAAAAAGCGTGATTTTGCTATGGGATAACGTGCTAACATGGTCTAATCGTCCAAGCCTAAATTATCTTGTTTAAATATTCGGTCGGCACGATAACTTGAACGAACTAAAGTACCAGCAGCCACTTCAAAGAAGCCTTTTTTCAAGCCAATTTGGCGTAACTCAGAAAACGTTTCTGGAGTAACATAACGCGCAATGGATAAATGATTTTTTGTCGGCTGCAGGTATTGTCCCAAGGTCAGGATATCGACATTATGGGCACGTAAATCATCCATTGTTTGCACAATTTCTTCATCACTTTCCCCTAAACCTAACATCAAACTGGTTTTCGTTAATACCTCAGGTCGATAACGTTTCGCAAAGGCAAGTACATTTAAAGTTTGTTTGTAACCGGCTCGATTGTCCCGTACTGGATGGGTTAATCGCTCCACGGTTTCTACGTTTTGAGCAAATACATCCACACCACTATCCAGCAATACAGCAACATCGCGTTCTACTCCTTGAAAATCAGGAGTTAACGCTTCAACTTTAGTCTTCGGTGATCGTTGCTTAATTGCTCTGATGGTTTGTGCGTAATGATGCGCGCCACCGTCGGGCAAATCATCCCGATTAACTGAGGTTAAAACAACATAATCCAGATTCATCAAGGCAACTGTATTCGCCGTATTTTCCGGCTCTTGCAGATCCAGCCAACCATGAGGATTACCTGTATCCACGGAGCAAAAACGACAAGCACGGGTACACACTGCTCCCATCAACATAATGGTTGCTGTACCATGTGACCAACACTCAGCGATATTAGGGCATTTTGCTTCTTCGCAAACAGTGGACAAACGATGTTTTTGTACCTGTTCTTTTACTTGGCTGTACGCCGGAGTTATGTGATTGACTATACGAAGCCATTTGGGTTTAGGTAACCGCTCATAGACATCTCCAGTGGATTTAACGCCATCTTTAATCGCTGTTACACCGTGGGATGTCTTATATTTTTGTCCGCTTTCTACAACAACGGGAATATCAATGAGCTTGCTCATGTCATCACCTAAAACACAAAGAAAGAAGATGATCCCAAATCAGCAAAACAAGATCAAGCTAAATTTAGAAAGTAACCCAAAACGATTAAAATGAGCAGTGTCCATGTAGAGATTGCCATATAAGATAATGCATAAGGATAAATGATCAACAAAAGAGCGATGGCCAACAGGAACAAGAAACCGATGCTTGCAAATCGCGAACGCAAAGCAATACAACGTTGCGTTTTCGACAGAGCTAAATAAATACCCAAAATCAGTATTAAAGGAAAAACATACAAGCTTTGATAAAGCAATTGATACAAACCCGCTTGCCAACCTGGGATTTGTTGATTACTCAACCATTGTTGAAAAATAGTCGCCCAGTTCATAACACAGGTTTGTTGGTAAATTGAAAGAATCAATCCCAATAAAAAAGCCAATGAAAGATACACAGTACTTTGAAACTGTTTTTTATAATACTGAATGATGAAATAAAGAGTGGCTAAACCCAATAGTGCGGAAGGGATGCGTAACCATGGCAACAATTGAAAGAACGCATTGGTATTCACTTGTTGAAAATAATGAACCAATGCAACCGCAAAGAGAAACAAGAAGCCGGCAAGAATCTGTTTTTTCCTCTGTGCCTCAATCAATAGAAACGCCAGAAAACCTGCAAAACAAAAGAACGCACACGGACTAAAAGAATCCATGAATGCAACTGTAGCGGTATAACGCCATCGAGAAGGCTTCTCCACCATTCCCGTCGTATAACGATTTGCGTTAGCCCAATGTTTTAGAGTATCTATTGTTTGTGGTGTCAATTGACCGCTACGCTCAATTTCTTGCTTGCAATAATTAATCGCATGCAATAAATCTTTTCCAGTGGTTTCGGCTGATGAAAAACCAACCCAACGCGAATTACAAATAAAGATGGACGTAACTGCAAAATCGCTCATTTGCTGTTCATTCAATAATTGATTAAAGCGAATCAGCGCGTTTTTATCTTGATTAATAATATAACGTTGCACATGCAGATCGGGAGATTTAGCTTCTAATCCAGTAAAAAATTCGTCTGCTTTATGGCAATAAGGGCATGTAGACGAAAGAAACATCTCTATATTGAGCACAATTTTATTATCAGCACTCTTGGAATACCAAGGAGATGGCGCATCAACTGCCCATGCACTGATAGAACATACAAAAAAAATCAGGAACACTCTTATTGTTGTTTTCATCATAGAAGTCACAAGTACTTTGTAAGAACTACTATATCATTCTAAAAAAAATAATGTTAATAAGTATGAATGTAATTTTGTAATTGCTCAATCACTCGATACTTATCTGCTAACAAATGGTAAAGCAAATCACCAATCGATAAAATGGCTACGAATTGATTGTTCTCATCGCGTATTAACACATGTCTTCTTTTGGTTGAAGTCATTGCTTGCATTGCTTTTTCTACGACATCATTAGGACTAAGAATCGTCACATCTTTATGCACTACATCGGAAACTTTAGCTTTCTCCAGATTAATGCATTGATGCAGACACGAGCGAACTATGTCACGCTCACTCACTATACCAACTAACTGGTTGTCATTGTCCATAACAACTAACGCACCGATATCCATTTCAGTCATTAAATTAATACTTTTTTCACAGAATCATCTGGATGGATAAAAATAATCTTTCGTCTTGGCATTGGCAAGGCATTATGAATTAGGTCAGCCATTTTATTCTCCATTTGCAGATATTGATACTTAACCAACAATATAAATATAGTACAAATGGAGTAATTTATGGTCTATTGGCGAATAATTATATTATTCTCTACAGCACGTACACCAGGCACCTGGCGCGCAATTTGTTCTGCAGTATCACTTTGACGGATTTTCTTCACATATCCAGTCAAAATCACAACATCTTGTCTGGTTTGAACACGTACTTGCGCAATCGCTGGATCTTCATTTCGCATTAACGCTTCTTGTACTGTTTGAGCCAAATTGGCGCCTTGAGTAAATGAAGGAGTAAACGGCGTAAATAAACTGGGTGTAGCTTGATTGGACTGACAACCCACTAATATAAATGGTAAAGCAACCAAAGGTATAGTGAGTAAATACTTTCGCATAAAAATTCTCCGATCTAAATTCAAACCAAATTGTTCCAAACGGATAGTATGAACTTTAACTGATTAATATACAAATAAATCGCGAAGAGGCTATACTAGTTTATAAAAGCAACCGTAACGAGACTTAAACCATGAAAAAAGTGGCGAAGCCTGTTTCTGTAAAAGAAAAAAAACCATCAAGACAACCTAAAAAAGCGCGGCACGTAAAAAAAGTGAAATATCCATCTGAACCTATGGATATTTTTAATTTAATTGACAAACTCTATCAAGCAAATCTTGGAAAGTTTACCGCAAGTATTAGTCCAGCATCGGTGGCTACATCCTATTTTTCTTGGGGCGCACATCTATTGCAAGCACCAGGAACATTTTTAAAACTCGGTGTTTATCCTTTATTGCATTTTTCCGATTTTATCACCAGGCTGACCAATCATTCTAATCCAGGAAATGGAGATGATGTACGCTTTCATACAGAGCACTGGAGTCTTTACCCTTGGCGCTTGTGGGCGGAACAATTTCTCCAAATTGAAGATTGGTTTTTAAAAACAGCGGAGGAGGTTCCTGGATTAAGTGAGCCGAGCAGACGCATTATTTTATTCAGAATAAGACAATTTCTTGATGCATTATCCCCATCAAACTTTGTTTTAACCAACCCTGATTTATTCCGTGAAACATTGAATTCACATGGAGCAAATTTGATTCGCGGTACCCAATTGGCGCTACAAGACATGATGGGAAAATTAGTGGGCTCTGCCCCTGCAGGAGTTGAACACTTTATTCCAGGCAAACAAGTAGCGAAGACTAAAGGTAAAGTCGTATTTAAAAATCACTTAATTGAGCTGATTCAGTATGAGCCACAAACTAAAAAAGTTTATAAGGAACCACTATTAATTCTTCCTGCATGGATCATGAAATACTACATTCTTGATTTGCTTCCTGAAAACTCTTTAGTCAACTGGTTAGTGCAACAAGGCCATACGGTCTTTATTATTTCCTGGTTAAATCCAAACTCTGAAGACCGGAACTTATCGATCAACGACTATTACAGACAAGGGGCTATGGCGGCAATCGATCATATATCGTCCATCATACCGCAAACAAAAATTCACTTGGTTGGTTATTGCCTGGGCGGCACTTTGGCGATGATTACTGCCGCAACCATGGCCAAGGATCATGATGATCGTCTTAAAAGCATTTCACTTCTTGCAGCACAAGGTGACTTCTCTGAAGCTGGAGAGCTATTACTTTTTATTAACAACAGCCAAGTCTCCTTTCTGGACAATATTATGTGGGAAAAAGGATATTTAGACACCAAACTGATGGCCGGTAGCTTCCAAATGCTGCGATCGTACGATCTCATATGGTCAAAAATGGTTCAGGACTACATGCATGGCACCCAAAGAGGCATGATTGCGTTGCTTGCATGGAACTCAGATACCACGCGCATGCCTTATAAAATGCATACTGAATATTTGGAAAAACTCTTCCTCAAAAATGAATTTTCCAGAGGACTATTTACCGTTGAGGGAAAGCACATCGCCCCAGAGAACATTAAAATACCTGCTTTTGTAGTCAGTACAGAAAAAGATCACGTAAGCCCATGGAAATCAGTTTATAAAACACATTCTCTGATGAAACGCGCAGATATAACGTTTGTTTTAACCAGTGGTGGACATAACGCCGGGATTGTCAGTGAACCAGGACATCCAGGACGTAGTTATTCTATTCGTGAACAAAAGAAGGAAGATACGTATACTTCTCCGATGCACTGGGTAGAAATGGCCGAGCATAAAACAGGATCATGGTGGACTGCATGGCATGAGTGGTTAGTTAAAGAATCAAGTAAAGGAATGCAACCTTCACCCAAAATAGACAAAACGTTACCAGATGCTCCAGGTGACTATGTATTACAAAAATAATCAGGAACACATAAAATAGCAGCATTTTTTAGATTCCTATTAAAATGAGTATAATAAAATGGATAAAGACTACTATAAAATCATGGGTGTCAGCGAAGATGCGTCGGGAAAAGACATCAAAATGGCCTATCGAAAACTTGCTCGCAAATACCATCCAGACATCAGTAAAGAAACCAACGCCGAAGAGCATTTTAAAGAAATTGGTGAAGCTTATGAAGTGCTGCGGGACCCCGTCAAAAGAGCAGAATACGATAATTATAGGAAACACAAAGCATTTAATCAGAATACACAACACACGTACAGACAACCAGAAGAATCGGATCATTATTATAATGGTCAATTTAATGAAGATTTATTTGAATCATTATTTGGCCACTCGCGTTATCATCAACAACCGATGTCTGGGCAAAATTACCATGGAAAAATAAACATTTCCCTCGAGGACGCATTTACAGGAACGATTAAAAGCATTCAAACTCCAGTGGAAAACGATCCACAAGTAACCATGCAAACCTTAAAAGTAAAAATTCCTGCAGGAGTAAAATCAGGTCAACAAATTCTATTAGCAGGCCAAGGCGCTCCTGGAATACATGGTGGACCGCGTGGTGATATTCTTATCATCGTTACTGTTGATAAACATCCTCTTTTTGATGTCATGGACAGTGATATCTACCTCACCTTACCCATCACTCCATGGGAAGCCGCTTTAGGAACAACCGTAGTAGTTCCCACTTTAGGAGGAAAAATCGACTTAAAAATTCCTCCTAACTCTCATGGCGGACAAAAACTAAGGCTTAAAAATCGTGGTTTGCCAGGGACAACACCGGGGCATCAATACGTACTGTTAAAAATAATTACCCCGCCACCCACAACGGATGAAGCCAAAGAATTGTATGCAAAAATGGCTCAGGTAATGCCTTTTAATCCACGCGATAAAATGGGAGTATAAACATGAAACAAGACACTACACTAGTGGGCGTGCTGATTGAAGAAACAACCACGTTTACATTCAACGAAGTATGCACTAAATACCACATCTCAAATGAGCTCTTGTTAGAAATGGTTGAATATGGCTTATTTTCCAGTCCAACAACACAAACAGAACAACTCAAATTAAACCAAAAAGACGTACTCAAGATTGAATCAGCATTCCGTTTACATCGCGATTTTGGTATTAACATTCCAGGTGTTGCGCTTGCTTTGGAGTTATTGGAAAAAATTGATCAATTAAATGATGAGTTAACTATTTTACGCAAGCATTTTTAAAAAATTACTGCGAGCAGATATTGCTCAAGATTGCAATATAGTAATACAATGGATTAAAGATCTCATTTAAAGCAAAAACTTATGCGCCCTTTGTTTATTATTTTGATTGTTTCCTTGGTCATATTACAGCACAAGCTGTGGCTGGGTGACGGCAATTTAATCCAATGGGCCAATATTGAAAAAAAACTGGCAGCCCACGAACAAGAAAATAATAAATTAATCTCACGCAATAGAGCACTTGAAGCTGACATCAGAGAATTAAAAAATGGTGATCAAGCGTTAGAAGAGCAAGCGCGTTATGAACTTGGCATGGTTAAAGTGAACGAAATTTATTATCAGTTCGTTGATTAATCAGAAAGCGGCAGCTAGTCGACGCCGACCAAAGCCCACCTAGAGAGAGAATTGTAGCCTGGGTGTAGCTAAGTGAAACCAGGGGTTCTGATTTACATCAATAAAACCTGGTTTCACTTCGCTACACCCAGGCTACGGTTAAAAACTAACTGCGCAATAACTCAAGACTTGCTGGCGGCTGTTTATCGGCTCTTTCCCATGTAAGGGGGGCAGCTCTAATCACCCACAGAGCACCTTAACACGCACTCTGTAATTTTCAAATTTTCTAAAACCATAAGCTCTTCGCTGAATTAGTTTCATTTTACGATGAAACCCTTCTGTGATTCCATTTGATTTACTAAACCTCCACATTCTGGCGACTTCATCTTTCCAAGATCCCAGGGTCTTACCCAATGAAGCTAAAGCCTTAAAAGCACTTTGCTTTAATTCAGTCAGCATGCCTAAGAAGGTAGGTATTACTTTACGACATGCCTTTTGTATTAATGTTCTTTTCATTA
>JBOFJV010000030.1:0-3873 GCA_051657005.1 Legionella sp.
ACGATGATGTTGTCATAATTACTCTCCTGTGAAACCGTCAAGTCCACAGCTGTATTTTGACATCATCGTCACTAAATATGAAGGCTAAGCCTTGAGAGTATCACTAGTCAAACTAGTGGTTTACCTGTCTTAAAATTAAAACGTTTTGTTGCAGCCGATACACGCAGCGCTATGAAGCAAATTAAAGAAACGCTTGGCACTGACGCTGTTATTTTATCGAGTCATCATGTTGATGGTGGCGTCGAAGTTGTTGCTGCAATCGATTTTGATGAAACGATTCTTTCAACTTCGGCTGCTGTTGCGAGTGCTGAGCCTCCAAGCCAAATAGATAAATTTCAGTTGCAATCACCACTTGATGACATGCGTTAAGAAATCCAAACTTTAAGATGAATGCTTGAAGCTCAGTTAAGGGGCAATATTGGTATTCACGAACCACTGCACACCGTTTTATTACAAAAGCTTCTGTATTTAGGGGTAAGTAATATTACAGCCGCTACTTGGGTGCGTTCAGTAAGACCTGATTCGAATCAACAACGTGGTTGGGATTCTATTTTGACACGAATGACAGAGCAAATAACCATCCGCGATACGCACAGAATCGAAGAAGGTGGTGTCTATGCTTTTGTTGGGCCGACTGGTGTTGGAAAACAACAACATTAGTTAAAATTGCAGCGCGATTTACTTTGCGATTTGGGGCAGATAAATTAGGTCTGGTTACCATGGATACCTATCGTATTGCGGCACAAGAACAACTCATGCTGTATGGAAAAATTTTAGGAGTAAAAGTGTGTGTTGCCCAAGATTAGATCTTTTTAGCACGGGTATTACGGCAGCTAAGTGATAAGAAATTAATTTTAATTGATACTGCGGGAATGAATCCTGCAGATGAGCGTGTAGTGAAACAAATGCATGTATTGAGTACTTATTTGCAATCAATTTCTAAGGTATTGGTGCTACCGGCAACCAGTCATTATCAAGTGTTGATTGATGCGATCAGACGTTATGAAGCCAATCATGTGGATCAGTGTATTTTGACAAAACTGGATGAATCATTAGCAATAGGTGGATCAATCAGTGCACTTATTGAATCAGGATTAGGTGTAAGTTATTTGACACACGGGCAGCGTGTGCCTGAGGACATTAAAATGGCAACACGTCATCAGCTCGTGGAGTTATTTGCAGCACAGGAATTACAACTGTTCCAGACAGACAATGTTAGAAAAGCACCTCATGGTGCTAGGAGAGAGAATCATGTCTAAAGGGAAGAAAAATATAAGAGATCAGGCTTCTGGTCTTAGAAATTTATCACGCGCGAAGCCCATTAAAGTCATCGCGGTTTCTGCAGGAAAAGGCTGTGTTGGTAAAAGTAATGTTTCTGTCAATTTGGCGGTTGGGTTGGCGCAACTGAATAAAAAAGTCATGATAATGGACGCTGATTTAGGATTAGCAAACATTGATATTATGCTGGGATTACATACTAAGTATAATTTATCGCATGTGATCCAAGGCATCTGTCATTTAAGTGACATTATTTTACCTGGACCGCATGGTATTCGAGTGATCCATGCGGCCTCTGGAACTGAATTTATGACACAGCTGTCTCCTGCAGAGCTTGCTGGAATCATTGATGCATTTAACGAGCTTACCGATGATTTTGATGATATGATTATCGATACAGCGGCTGGAATTTCTGACACGGTTTTAAGTTTTACGCGTTCTTCTCAAGAATTGATTGTTGTTGTTTGTGATGAACCGACATCGTTAACGGATGCCTATGCTTTAATTACAGTAATGAGTAAACGTTATGAATGGACTCGGTTTCATATTCTGGCCAATATGGTGAGAAATGAAAAAGAATGACGTGAATGATTTAATAAATTATTCAAAGTTTCCGAGCAATTTCTGGAGGTTCAGCTAGACTATTTAGGAGCGGTACCATTTGATGAGCACATACACAAAGCCGTAAAAATGCAAAAACCAGTGTTAATTGCTTATCCTAATTCTGATGCAGCATGTGCACTCAGACAGTTAGCAGATGAAATATCTGAATGGCCACCGAGTTCTTTGTTAGGGGGGAAATACCAGGTTCTTTTTAGAGCGTTTAGTCGCGTGTGAATTTTAAGGAGATTATTGTGGATGCTTTGGCTGCCTATAGCAAAGTAAACCAGCAAATCCAAGAAAAGCTGGTAAAGAATCATGCCTTATTGGTTAAACGCATTGCACATCATTTGTTGGGGCGTTTGCCTCAAAGTATTCAACTTGATGATTTAATTCAAGCGGGAATGCTTGGTTTGCTTGAGGCAACAAGACATTACGATGCGTCCAAAGGTGCGTCATTCGAAACCTATGCTGGAATTCGTATTCGAGGGTATATGCTTGATGAAGTGAGACGTAATGATTGGGTTCCTCGCTCTGTATATCGTAATGCGCGCATGATTTCTGAAGCAGTGAAGCATGCTGAACATAAATTAGGAAGAGAAGCGAAGGATGCAGAAATTGCGACTGAACTTGGTGTTTCACTCGAAGAATACCATGAAATGCTACAAGACTCAGTAAGTAGCCATTTATATGGTTTTGAAGATTTAGGGGTTACTGATGATGCCTTGCAAGTAGAAGAGATGGGGGCATCTACTGAACCTCATGTCAATGTATTTCATAATGATTTAATGAGTCGTTTATCTGAGGTTATTCGTGGACTTCCTCATAAAGAGCGCATGGTACTGTCTTTATATTACGAACAAGATTTGAATTTAAAAGAAATTGGCGAGGTGATAGGCGTTAGTGAGTCTCGTGTTTCACAGATTCTTAGCCAAGCAACACACCGCATTAAATCACGATTACCGGAATAAAAACGAGAATGGATGCTTTAACTTTATTAGGAATATTAACGAGCTTTTTTGCCATTGCGATTGGTCAGATGTTTGAAGGTGGCAGTTTGAGTGCACTCCTGAATCTATCTGCTTTACTCATCGTACTCGGAGGAACATTTGGTGCGGTTATGCTGCAAACACCACTGCCAACATTTAAACGATAATTTCGAATTCTTCCCTGGATAGTTAAGCCTCATAAACTTGATTTTGAACAGTGTCACAATAAATTATTTGAATTTGCACGAAAAGCACGCCAACTTGGATTGCTTTCTCTGGAACAACAAATAGAAGTTGAAAAAAATCCCTTGATTAATAAAGGATTTGAATTACTGGTAATTGGTGTCGATAAATTGACTTTAAGACAGGTTTTGGAACACGAAGTAGATCGTGTGGAAACACATGATATTCATGCAGCACAAGTTTTTGAGAGTATGGGTGGATACAGTACAACTATTGGAATCCTGGGCGCTGTATTGGTACTGATCCAAGTGATGCGCCATTTATCTGACCCAAGTGAATTAGGATTGGGTATCGCTGTTGCTTTCGTAGCTACGATTGATGGGGTTGGAATGGCGAATCTTATTTTTTTGCCTGTAGCGAATAAATTAAAAAGTTGTATTGCACGCCATGCACATTATGACGAAATGATTGTGGAATGTATGGTAGCAATTGCTTCTGGTGAAAGTCCTGGAATTTTGTTGTTGAACCTCAATAACTTTGGTCAACATAAGAAAAATGAAATCAAGAAAAAAAAGGAATGAGCAGCAGAATGATCATCATCGCTGGATTGTCTCCTATGCGGATTTTATTACCCTATTGTTTGCTTTTTTCGTAGTGATGTACGCGATTTCTTCAGTAAACATTTCAAAGTGCGCCACGAAAGTGCACGACCGCTAGTAGCTGAAAGTGCTACCGGGAAAGCGCGACCGAGCGCATTTCGTACTTATCCTTGGGCTGTATGTGGTAACGCGTATGGTTAAGCGTAGGCAAAGGAAGTTGTAAG
>JBOFJV010000031.1:0-7741 GCA_051657005.1 Legionella sp.
CTCGTTGATGTTTATTAATGCCTGGGAATTGTTGATTACCATAACGACTACAAGCATAACAATATAACTTATACGCTTTAAATACTAATATACTTCGACGATGTCCGATTAACTCATGATGAACTATGCGTATATACGAGGATTTCTTGCGTACGCTCTTACTTTGACAATGACTACAACGGGCTAATAGGTTATAGCTTACATCTAGGATTAATGGTTGATATCCGCTCACTTTTACTATGGAAAATCCAGGTAAATTTAGGATAAGATTGTACTTCGGCACTTTAATCTCCTTTTGTTCGCTAAATCAAGGATTTAGTCTAGACTAATTTGATTAAAGTGCCCCCTTTATTGGTGTAGAGCCAAAATATTCAGTTTCCGAAGCTATTGGATACATCAAAGGAAAAAGTGCTATTGCGGTTGCGCGACAATTTGGTGGCAGGAAAAGTAATGTTAACGGCGAGCGCTTCTGGGCTCGTGGCTATGCTGTTTCTACCGTGTGTTTTGAGGAATCTAAACTTATGGAATATATTCAAAATCAGGAGCAGCTCGATAAAACGAGCGGTGCTGATGATAAAGGTAATTTTTAAAGTTAGTTTGAACTAATCGCCGGCAGCCCTTAGGGCTGCTCACCACTGTCAAGCCACCTGCTTTGCGGGTGCGGTCTGACTGGTGTAGAGCCGTAATTCTCTCAATTGACCTGGATTAACGGACAACTCAACACCAATACAATGCTGAGCTAACCAAATAATGGTTTGAATGATTTATTGTGTTACTTGATCATCAAGAATTTTTATAGGGTTTTGTATTAAATCAAACCAGCGTGCAAATTGCTTCCTTTTTTCAGTCAGTTCGGCTTGCGCTTGTTGCATGCCCTGTGCATATCCGGATTGAATGGCTTCTTGTTTTAAGCGTTCGCACTCAGCTAGAAAAGCATCCTGCTCGCTGACCTCAACGACCTCTTCTTTATTTTTAATCGACTCATATTCCCAAACACTGAAGGTATTATTACTTTCCTTTTTCTTTTTATAGGGTTCAAAATCGTTTGCCATATACTTATCATCCTGAAAATCATCACTACACAATACAGGCCGCTTAAATCATCTCATCTCCGCCATTAGAGCCCAGAGCAATCTTGCCATCTTCCGAAAGACTTTTCGCAATAGCCAAAATATCACGATGAGCGCGCTCTACTTCAACTACTTTAACAGGACCTTGTAATTCTATATCTTCACGTAATAAATCAGCAGCGCGTTTTGACATATTCGAAAATATTTTTTCTTTAGTCGGTTCAGTCGTCACCTTCAAAGCCCATTTTAATTGTTCAGGGGTTACGTCCCGTAATAATGTTTGCATGCTTCGATCATCGATATCGACCAAGTTTTCAAAAACAAACATCTTATCGCGAATTTTTTCACTAAGCTCTTGATCCCAATCCTTGATCTTATTTAACACTTCTTCTTCCATAGAGCCGTCAAAATAGTTAATCATATCAGAAACACTTTTAATTCCTCCTACAGAAGCTGATTTACTTCCTTTTTGACCGCTTAATTGTTTATCTATCACTTGGCCCAACTCGGAAATAGCTTCCGGCTTCACTGTATCAATATTACACATTCGCAGTAATACTTCCGATCGTTTCTCCACACTAAAATATCGCACTACCTCTGCTGCTTGTTCACTGTCCAAATGAATTAATTTGTTGGTGCTCATTGCGAATCACATCAGCAATTAATCGACCATCTAACCATTTTAAGCGATTAAGACCACTGTCTTTATCCGATACCAAAATCCGGTCAAGAAACGTAGTCGCTTTTTCCAAGCCTAAAGCTTCAATAAGAACGGTACGTAAATAGTGTTCAGTATCTACAGTCAAACTGGTCTGATCGCCAATTGCATTAGTAAACTCTACTAAAACATTTTGCATTTTTGCCCTACTCACAGTATTCAGTGTGGACATCGCGACGCCTACTTTTTGTACTTGTCTCGGTTCAAGATGTTTTAATACTTCTGCAGCATTTTTTTCCCCCATACTTAATAGCAAGATAGCGGCTCGTTCAATTCCATCCATAGTTACCCCCGATCAACCCAATTTTTAACCACCTGCGCCACTCGCTTGGGTTCTTTATCAACAACTTGACGTAATAAATTGAGTTGTGACTCATAATCATTTGCGTCTTTTATCGAAATAGTTCCGTCATAAGTTAACTCGCCTTGAGGCGTTTCGTTATCCGTAAGAGGAATACCAGCATTTTTATTACTGGCTAGAGTTTTCAACATAGGCCTTAATACACCAAAAATAAGTGCCAAAACAAATATTGCTCCAGCTGTTTGTTTTACGATTGACCAGAAAATATCTTTTTGCCAAAACCGTTCTTCAGGTGTGGCAGCAATGGGATCCGGCTTAACAAAATCACTATTTATCACGTTTAAACTGTCACCACGTTGCGCATTTAATCCAATCGCATCAGCCACAAGCAACTTAATCTGCTTTATTTCTTTCGCGGTTATGGGTGTTTTAGTGAGCTTTTTCGTCTTTTCATCCATTACAGCACGATTATCGACTAAAACCGCTACAGATAAACTCTTAATTGTTCCAGGCTGATTTTTAGTATGATTGACTGTTTTATCCAGCTCAAAATTTTTAGTGCTTTGCGAACGAACATCACTCGTCTTATCCGTTTCAGAAAGAGTTGGTGGTTGTGGTGGGGGCATTTTTAGCAGGTGGCGTTTTAGGCGCAAGCGCCGGGTTACCTTGTGGTGTGTTCGACAAGGTTCCAGGAACACCAACAGCATCGCTTGAGGCATTACGCTTCTCCTGCATGGTTTGCTCACTACGCAAAGAAGGTAATTCAGGATTAAACATCTCCTGGGTTTGCTCGTAACTGGTAAAATCAATATCCGCAGAGACTTTTGCCCGTACTCGACCATAACCCAGTATTGGAGTTAAAATATCTTGAATCTTTTGAGCGTATTGATGTTCCAAATTTTGTCTGTAATCCAGGAACCGCTCTGTATCTGAAAAATAACTTTGCCCGCCCCCTTCATTAAGCAATTGTCCGTCCTGATCTACTACCGTAACTCGACTTGCAGATAAATTAGGAATGCTCGACGCCACCAAATTCACAATCGCTGCAATAGTATGCTTCTTAAGTTCCAAGCCAGAATAAACATCAAGAAAAACAGAAGCACTCTGTTCATGGGCATCACGAACAAAAGCCTACTCACGGGGAATAGCCAAATGAAATCGAGCAGCTTTAATATCATTGAACTTGCTTATGGTGCGTGCTAACTCCGCTTCCAATGCTTGTTTATAACGTGCATTTTCCATAAATTGACTGCTATTAAAGGCATTCGAACCAGAAAAAAGCTCTTCAGATCCGACATGGTCTGGTGGCAATCCTTCTGCAGCCAATTTAAAACGAGTGCTTTGTAAGCTATCTGCAGGAACCATGATCATACTGTTCGTATTATCAATTTTAAAATCAATTCCATTACGCTCCAGAGACGACATAACTTCGGATGCATCGCGTGCATTCATTTGAGTATACAAAGGAACATAGTTCGGATCACGAGACCATAAAACAACTGCTAATCCTATAGCGATACTCGCAGCTACTCCAATTAATAAAGCAACTTGTCTCGCAATAGATAAATTTGAAAATTTTGCTGCCACTGTTGATGCACTATCAGCCAATGCCATATTAAACTCCTATTTATACTGGCATATCCATAATATCTTTATAGGCTTGTACCATTTTATTACGAACTATAACAGTTGCATCAAGTCCCAAATTGGATTTTTGGGTTGCTATCATCACTTCACCTAAACTCACGTTGGGATCTCCCAATTCAAATTGGGTTTTTAAAGAATCAGCTGTTAGAGTCAAATCATTGACCTGATTCAAAGCGTTTTCAAATAAAGATCCAAATGGCGGTTGATTAATTTCGGTATCAATTATTGCGCCTTTTGCTTTGGCTGACATTGACTTGATTTGATTGAGCAGGTTCACTGTATTGATGTCACTCATATCCTTATATACCTAATTATTATTCGGGCCTATCCTTTTGTAACTGTTCACTTCATGGCGTCAACTTAAGGTGATAACCGTAGCCTGGGTGCAGCGTAGCGGAACCATGGGCCTGAGCAAAATCTTTAAACCAGGGTCCGCTACGCTGCACCCAGGCTAGACTCTTGTGCCATTTGCTCCTAAGTCGACTCCATTAACCAATTCACCTTGAACGGCTACTCCTTTTTATTGTTTGCCTGGTGTGTTGTTATTTCTGTTTATACGGGATAACCTTCTTCACGCATTTTTGCCAGTTTGTAACGTAAAGTTCGCTCGCTTACCCCTAATAACGCGGCCACTTTCTGTCTGTTTCCTTCATTCTCCAATAAGGTTTTTTCAATTAATTCAAACTCATGGATTTGCAGGTTTTTACTGTTCGCAGCTGGAGATATATCTGGAACCAACGTTGCAGTTAATGACAACTGTAAATGTTCTGCCTCAATAATTCCCTGTGTTTGTAAAACCAAAGCTCTTTGAATGACATTATCCAATTCACGTGCATTTCCTGGCCAAGGATAAGCTAACATCAACTTCTGTGCCGCTGGACTAATCACAGGAACAACAGGCTGTCTGTGTTGGCAATGCTTGCGAATTAAATAGTTTGCTAAGGGGATGATATCATTTTTTCGCTCCCTTAATGGATGCCATTGTAAAGGAAAAACATTCAAACGATAAAATAAATCCTCTCTAAATCGTCCTGCTTTCACCTCATCCTTAAGTTGCCTGTTTGTGGTGGCAAGAATTCGAACATCCAAACTAATTGTCTTATTCGCGCCAATACGTTCCACTTCTTTTTCTTGTAGCACACGAAGCAATTTAGCTTGTAAGCTCAAAGACATCTCACTGACTTCATCCAGAAGCAAAGTACCGCCTTGTGCTTGCTCAAATTTTCCAGGTGTCGACTTATAAGCGCCAGTAAATGAACCCTTCTCATAACCAAACAAAGTCGCTTCCAGCATTTGCTCTGGGATAGCAGCGCAATTAATCGCGATAAACGGTTGTTTTTTTCGTGATGAGTGGTCATGAATAAAATGAGCCAGGACCTCTTTACCTGTTCCACTTTCACCACTTATCATAACCCCTACATCCGATTGAGCAACCTTTAAAGCCATAGTTAATAATGCTTGGCTTTTAGGATCTTGTGCTATAGGTTCCCCGGTGTCTTCATCAAATTCTACTTTAATGTATTGATTAATTTTTTCAGTCAGTACTTGTGCACTAAATGGTTTTTGCAAATAATCAACAGCACCATGGTGAATCGCGGTCACAGCATCTTGTACTGAACCATAAGCAGTCATCAAAATGACGGGAAGTCCAAGTCTTCTTTTTTGAATTTCAGCCAATAACTGATTACCGTCCAACTCATCCATACGGATATCCGTTAATACTACAGATGGATTATGAATTTCAAGTAGTGCTAGAGCTTCCTTGCCATCTTTAGCAGTAATATAGGTATGGCCAGCAATAGTCATTGTTTCAGCCAGTGCTTCCCTTAATACTGGATCATCTTCAACGATTAAAACATGACTCATAGAACGTCCTTTTCTAAGTGTTATAAAAAGGATATCATCCTGAGCAAAAAAAAGCTTTTCCTAAATTTAACTTTATGGGCTTCGTAATGCTCAGGATGACGACTCAACATATTACGGCAAAAACAAATCCACTTGTGTCCCAACTCCTTCTGCAGACTCCAAGCTTACGCGCCCACCATGCGACTTGACTACAGCATAAACAACGGATAATCCTAATCCATTGCCTTGAGCTTTGGTGGTATAAAAAGGTGAAAAAGCCAGGCCTTTCACCTCTTCAGACATTCCTTTACCATTATCTTCTACTGTTATTTGTATACCTGAATTATCCATAGATGCAAGCGTTAAATTAATTTCTGTTGCATCAGACTGTAATGAATTGATCACCAAGTTCAAAACAGCACCAATTAATGACTCGCCATGGATTACTGACTCTTGTGTGACCAATTGATTGTTGACGTTAAAGACTACATCTCGCGCTAAAACATAAGGCTGTGCTCGTTGCACTAATAACGAACACCAAGAGTTCATATTCATCCGCGAGGGTTCTATAGTAGTACCACGTGCAAACAATAATAAATCCTGGATTTGCTGCTCGATACTTGTATGACATTCTTGTAATCTGTTGAGCCAATTTTGGGTGAGCCCATCCAATTCAGAAAGATTTTTTAAATGTTCTGTGTAGAGCATGGCTGAGGCCAGTGGCGTTCTAATTTGGTGTGCTAACTGCGCGGTCATCGTACCAATTGAGACTAAACGCTTTTCATTTTCTTTTGCTTTTTCATAATCTCGTGTTGCTGTAATGTCCGATAAACTCACTAAAATACCTGGTAAACTATCTAAAGTAGCAATAGCCACATGGACACGACGGCCATCTGCAAGTGATACCTCATGACCATCATCAGCGCGTGGAACAAAAGCACGTAAGATCACATCCAACCACAAGGAATCAAGTAAACCATATCCTAGCATTGCTTCAGCAGGTGGATTTAACCAAACAATACGCCCTTGAGAATTAATAATAACTAAAGCAGTTGGTAAGCTGGATAAAATATCCCACTCAGAAAGAGGTATCTGTGGTCTTACTGCGCATGTTTGGTAATTAGAATAATGCATGCTGGATGTAATTATTATAATTAATACATTGACTGTAACAAATTTAGAATAAAATGAAAATACTTTTAAAATCAGGCAATTAATTGTACGACTAACTTTGTTTTATTTTATTGGCTTTAAATGCAAATACCATTGGAAATATTGATAATAAATACAACATTACAATTATTTATAGGACATTGTAGACTGGCTATAGCGTAGCGGAACCAAGATTTATACTTGACCGCGTCATCCTGAACGTAGTGAAGGATGACTTACTTAACCTTATCGATTATGAAAAAGAAATGTCAGACATGCTGAGGAGACAGCTAAGGCGACCATAAGGTAGAATGCGGCTTCAAAATGTCCTGTCCATGAAACGAGTATGCCTGTTAAGGTGGGGGCAACAAAACCTGAAATAGCGAATACTGCGCTCATAATACCCAACGCAGATCCTACACGTTCATTAGCAATATCAATATTCACCGTGTAATACGATGCATTGGTGCTCATAACAAAACCAACCGCTAAAGAAATAAAAAACATAGCCCAAAAAACATTGTTGATTAAGACAATTGGAATAATACACAGTGCTGCAAGTGACTGAGAAATGATAATTGGGTAAGATCGTGAGCAGCGCATGCTGTTTGTTTTTTAAAGAGAAAATCGGTGAACATGCCTGCGCCCAACATCATTAAAGCAGAAAACAACCAAGGCGCCATTGAGTAAAATCCGATTTGTATTAAATCAAGATGATACAATTGACCTAAATAACGTGGCAGCCACGTCATAAAAAAGAAAAGATAATATCCAAAGACAAAAAAGCCCAGTTATTAACCAATAGTGTTTTGTTGAACAAAAGAAACGTCCACGATATTTTTTCACTGGAGTTTTTTTGTTGATTCAGGGTAACTACTCACCCCTATACGCCACTGCGTGTCGTACAGGGGTGAACGAACTATATTTAGAAAAAAATTGAAAAAAATCAAAAAATACTTGACAGGTTTTTTTGTGTTAAATTTCAAAATTCACTGAACGGCCCAAAAT
>JBOFJV010000032.1:0-7437 GCA_051657005.1 Legionella sp.
TTCGACTGGAATAAATTCGACCTATTCGTAAAGAAGCATCCACTACCAGATGCAAAAATAATGCACCGATTGTTCTGATTGATAAGGTATGAGTATGTAAGGAAATTGTCTTGAGCCAATTGCCTTAGTAGGGCACGATGGGTTCTAAATGGGGGGGTGGCCAGGTGACTGGTTAACTCTACCAGCTACCCACCCCAAAAGACCAATAAACAAACAATAGTTTTTATTTAAAAACAAACTGTATTTTTAATTGAACTTTATGTGTAGCCGCGCTATATTAATGCCTCATTTTATCAATGATATCGGTTTTAATATCAGTATCATCGGTCCCTAAAAAACGCAAAAGAGAATCTAAAAAACTCACTTATCTGTATGCCATGTATCTGGTAATAGACAGCGTAAAGCTGTCCATGAGCATGATCAAATACGGTTTTGAAATTTTTCTGGAGAAGAGTGATGAAGCAACACAAGCAATGCAAGAATGGATGTTTTCACCAATGGGGGCAACCGTCACTCTTGTCTGTATTGCAAGTTCGGTGAGTTTTTCTTTAATGGCCAAATTTATGGAGAAAAACGATAAAAAGCCGTTTAAAATGATCCTTATTACCTAGCCTTATGCGCGTGATGCCTTAAAAAACTTACGTAATGCATTGCGCGGTGTCAGCAGCCCCCTCACCTTGCTTTATATTCTCGACATTCAAGACATTCGCCACTTAATCGTGCCTATTAGCCTTGCGGTTGGAATTATATCCGCATTAAATCGCTGTTGGATGCGCTATAAGTAAAATTACCAGCAAGAGATGTTAAAAATAAATGCAACCCTACTTGCAGACATCGAGGCGTTGCATGAGTTACTCCCAGAGCAAATTGAAGCATTGCGTAAAAAATATCCAGACAATCACCTCAATTGAAAACGAGCTCGCTTTTGACGACCACCTTAGCCGGTGTAATTGACGGCATTAACCCATACATTGGTACTTTAGCACTTGGCACCATCTCACCACCGATGCTGGTATTAGTTACTGCTTTTTGCATCACTTATTTTTGGACTACATTAATCATTCGGATTCATGATGAAATGCAGCTACAACGCCAATTATCCATTGCAGAGAAAAAAGTTGAATTAGTTCTTTTGGAAAAGGAAATTGATTTTCTTACTCATACTTGAATTCAGATCAGTGAACAATTGTCACTGAGTTCGGAGCATACACTACTGGATGAATACTTTACGCTTTCTTATTATTTAAACTATCTGTTGATGGAGCAAGAACAGGAAGTATCAGCATTATCCCAACTCACCATTGAGTCCTCAGGATTTTTACAAGGAATAAAAAATGGATTAAATGCATACAAATACGTCATGCTTACTCTAAGTACCTGCCTTTTTTATCTCCAGTAAAGATTCCCTCCATTCCAGCACAGAATCGTGCTCTTTTAGGGATGAATGCTTTGGGCGCTGGTATTACGTACTCTGTTTCCTCATCTTTTTTCGGGGAATGGATTCAAGCCATAAAACGCCTTTTCACTTCGAGTGCGCCAAACCAAGAATCTCAATGCAGCACGACACCAGAAGGCCGTTGTGGCATGACACCAACGCCCAAAACGTCTTTGCATGTTCAAAACGCGAATGCTTTTTTTTCTTGTTCATTAAAAAGACAAAGTTTCATGAGCCCGCCTGCAGTGCTTACTAGAGAGCAATCTTGCTCGATCAGAGTATAACTACATTTCCCTGCCTGAACCTAAAATTGTTCGACGTAAGATTATTGTAATAATAAGTTGCTATAATTTTACTATTAAAACATGACACTGGAACAACGATGCCTGACACAATTCAACCGCTAAAACAACTTGTTGAACTCGTTGATTACGTCAATACCTGTCCAACTGCAAGTATTCGCGAGCGATTGTTTGCGCAAGAAATAGCGCAAATAGAAAAACTGCATGAGGAAGAACATCGTTATCCAGAGGTCGAGATAAGATGGTTGTATTTTCACCTAAAGAAATTAGAAGAGAACACAACAAAAAATGTTCATTATCTTTCTGCAGCCATAAACTGCGAACATCCTATAACCAAGTTCGTTAAAGAGCATACAGAAGATGTCAACGATGAAATTAAATTAAAGCTACTGATTCAACAACAAAAAGAGTTAATTTTTAACCAATGCTTATTTGCAGCGCTCCTTCACCATCTCCGCCAAGGACAACAAGAAGCTGAAAAAAACTTGTCGATAGAAAATATCCTGGCAGATGCCAAAAAATACTATCGTAGCCAAATGTATCGCGAAGCCTTACATCAATATGAAACCCTCAGTTTAATTGATCGGCGCTATTTTCTTGAACAAAAAAAACGAATGGGCGAAAAAGATTATGTAATGAATTTTATGACCATTCAAACTTCTACAGAACCGGAGTTACGCTTTCTGGACGATCGATTAAAACAATCTGATCTGCATGGTTTTAAACTGGAAGAAACAGTTTCACTAAAATATTCACTTGAGGAATTAACTGAGTTTTCAGAAAAAGAGATGAGCACTCTACTCGACACTTTTTTCCGTGAACAGGGGGATAGTTCTATTGATTCACGGGTCAGTGATATGAGGTTTGCGACCCAGGCGGGGAATAATATTAAAATGAGAACGTTCAATGACTATTTTAATAGCCCAGAACAAACATTATGTATGAAGCATATGATTGACTCACAGTCTGAAATAGAGTCGTTTATTCATGTAATTACAGTGCCAAAAAGCACACCGCAACCGTTAGAGACTACAGATAAAAGCCTCTTAACGTTAAGAACACTCGTTAGGAATTATCAATCTGCACTTGATGAGATTGAGAAAACTGAAAGAGCAACTTATGAAAACCGCAGCGCTAACTCACTAAATCAACGAAAACTAGCCCTAAATACCTTGGAAACATCCTTAAATCGAGTAGATAAATTAACTGACGAGACAAGGCACTTGGCCCATCTACTCGTCCTTGAAATGAAGAATAATGAGCCAAGTTGGGGAGAACTGCACTGGATAGATAAGCTTTTAGACGTGATTACCTGCGGTGCGCATGCGCTATACCGAAATAGTATCTTTAAAGAACCCAAACCAGTTAATGAGTTATATGATAATGTTGAATCAGAGTCCGAATCAGAATCTGATTCAAAAGGCAGTGGCCTCCTGTAAAAGCCTCACTCAGCATCTAGCTGCATTTAAGATCTACAATTTCGTCATCATCAAGCATTTGCTTTAACCGCCCCTGTTTTACAGCCAATGCCTCAAAAAAACCTAATTGAACCTGTCTGCCCAGAAGATTAGAGCGTATTTTTTCCGCTGCGTCACATTTTGTCTTTCTTGAAAAAGATAAAAAGAAATGCTTCTCACTTGGATCATCTTCACGCTGTTTGATGTATTTCTTTAAACTAAACAGGCGAATTGCTGAGGACACCAGCGGTGCTTCCTCATTGGTTAATGTACGCAATTGACTCTTAACCGTATGAGCAAAGTTCAAAGCATCCTCAAAAGACTTGCTTTTTTGGGTGGCAAAGTCAACTTTTAATAAACGATGTGTCTCTTTCAATAATTCGCTTTCACCGATCATTGTGGTGATCCTGCTTTTTTGAATGAAATTATAAATCCAGCAATTCACACTGGTTGCTCTTATAAACTCTTGGCGTCCACTTGGGATTAAAGGTGCAACATTGTGTAATTCCTTGATGGTGTTCATGGCACGAGTGTCGATATAATCTTCACTCTTACGGAAAAACTCAAGACAAGGAACAATCTTAGTCGTAAGACAGTTAAAAATTGCAAGTTCGGAGCGTCTTTCTTCATCGGTAGTAGGATAACGAAAATAAATGAGATGGGGCATCAATGCCAATTGCTTAACCGTACACTGATGGTGGATTAAATAAAATGCCGTTCTGAGCAAAAAAATAATGTCTTTAAATTTATCCGTTTCCTGTGGTCTTCGCGCCTCAATGGCTGCATTCAGTCGCAATAATGGGTAATTATCCAGTTTACTGATTTCGGCATAACCCGTCATGCGGCTTGCTCGAATAAACAATGGCATTAAAGCGACTATATTCAGTACATTTCCTGCAACAGCATTATAATCATTTTCGAGTACTTGATATAAGATAGGATGATGAGAATCCGTATCAAGTAATCCCTTAAGGCTTAATTCGCGTTGAAATTTAAGCCAAGGCAATACTCGAGGATCATTTTGCCAAGTGGTGCAGGGTAAATGATGGACAATCCAATCCCAGCAGTCATTAATGATTTCTTGAATTAAAACGCTCTTTTCCGGCTCAAATTCATTCTTATCATCAAGAGGGTCGAGTAATTCCATTAATCGAGAAACACAATTTCGCTCTTCTTCTGCCGCCTTTTCTAAATCAATAGTGCTTTTCAACTCATTAGCTAATTTTTTTAATTCACAGACGTTCATCATTTCACTCCATGTCTTATTGAATAGTATTAGAACACACCGAAACTGAATTAAAATCCAACATTATGTCAGCAATACTCAACAAAAAAACCAAATACTTGACATTCAATGCAAATATATAACAAAATACAAACTTGAAATCCAGATAATTTATGCCGCTTATTACAAATTTCTCTCAGCTCATTAGCGATGAAGCCATCATAACCGACACGGGGTATCTTTATCGATTGAGTATGCCCATTATTCCGCAAATTCAAAGTGGACAAGTATGTAAATTAAATGCTTTAAGTGTAGTGCTCAACTCGTTGAGCCACTTTGATGGCACACACGAACCGCTTCCAATTAGAAAAAACAAAGGACAATACACTTATTCCCTACGCGAATTAGCCAAGAAAAAATATGGCTCCCAAGTTGGAGAAATCTACAGTGCGAAAACCTTAGTATCCATTGCAGCCGATAATGGTTACGATCGTTGTTCTGTTTATACTGAATAACAATTTGAAAACTATGTCAATAGCATAGTGGACGCCATAAATCATGGCGAGACACCTATTATTTTTTTTGATGCTGATCCAAATGGTAACCCTACGCAATTGCAAAGTAATCGTGAGCATGCGGGTTGTTGCAGGATGTTTTATTAATAAAAATAATGAGTACTGTTTTGTAATAAGTCAGTGGGGGAACTTTTATTGGGCCAAAGCCATTGATATTTTCTTATCCACAAGTCAACTTTCCTCTCGCCGTCCCCCTGAAACATTTTTCAAATACGAACAAGGATGGTTTGATCTGTATTCTACTCGTTTTTTCCTGTAGAAACGTTTACAAAAGAACCATCTCAAAGAAGAAAGGCACACCCTTTACCTCCAGATGATGGTGGTTTAAAAAATAAGATTTTAATTGTTCATAAACCACCGACCCCCTCATTTTGGTATCAGGCTTCAGCGCTAACAGTTCGAGAATCAGAACTTCTTTTTACACAAGATCTTGTGCGTAAAAAAATCCCATTTAGCAAAAGTAATTAAAAATCCCTTTTTGCGATCCAATCGCCATTGTTACTCTGGATCAGAATTCAATAAAATGAGGCTGTTCATAAACGCCCTATCCATTGTTCTCTGGTTTCTCAGTGTAATTCACCGATTATTATGGCAATATAATTCTCTTTGACATGCACTTCATGTTTTATTTGGAACAAAAAGGATGCACTACCCAATGTTTGATTTTACTGGAAGTTATACGGATCAGTACCAGCTCGCTATGGCACAAGTTTATTTTTTGAAAGGCCATCAAAACAACACCGCCATTTTTGACTACTTTTTTCAGAAAACTTCCGTTTGGCTCTGGATATGCCGTTTTTGCAGGACTCGCAGATGTACTTGAGGTATTGGAAAACTATCATTTCAATGAACACGATATTTCCTTTTTACCAAGTAATGGCATGCATCCGAAATTTATCGATTATCTGAAAAACTTTCGCTTTAATGGAACAGTCTATGCGCCTTTTGAAGGTGATGTGGTTTTTCCGACGTGCCCTATAGTATCGATTGAAGCCAATATGGTGGAAGCGCAACTTATTGAAACCATACTTTTAAATTTACTTAATTTTCAAACCATTATCGCTACAAAAGCAAGCCGCATCCGTTATGTTGCAGGGGACAGCAAATTAATTGATTTTGGTTTACGTCGTGCTCAAGGTCCTGGTGGTTATTACGCCAGCCGCGCTGCTGTAGTCGGTGGATTTGACGCAACCAGCAACGTGCGCGCAGGTCGTGACTATCATATTCCCATTTCAGGGACTATGGCGCACTCTTTTATTCAAAGTTATGACAGTGAATTATCCGCTTTTCGTGATTTTGCTGAAATCTGGCCTGATAATTGTACCCTTCTCGTTGATACGTACAGTACACTAGAGAGCGGCGTTCCCAATGCCATTCGTGTAGGCAAAGAAATGGAACAACAAGGACATCGATTGCAAGCAATCCGCTTAGACAGTGGTGATTTAGATTACTTAGCTAAAAAATCACGTCATATGTTAGATAGCGCGGGACTCAATTACGTAAAAATTGTTGCCTCCAACCAGTTAGATGAAGAAAAAATAAAGGCATTACGTGACCAAAAAGCACCCATTGATATTTATGGTGTCGGGACCAATTTAGTCATTGGTGCACCAGATGCCGCTTTAGATGGTGTCTACAAATTAGCCTTTGCTAATAAAAAACCTTGTCTCAAATTGTCAGAAACGACCACAAAAATTACCATGCCTTACAAGAAACAAGTGTACCGATTAATGCAAGAAGAGACATTCCTAGGTACGGATGCAATTACACTGATGGATGAAACCGCATTGGATAAAATCTATCTTCCTTTTGAAAACGAAAAAGCAATACAGCTTAACCATCATCAAAAAGAACCATTACTTCATAAAGTAATGGAGCAGGGTAAAACGCTTTTTCCTTCAAAAACGCTGCAACAAATTGCAGAGTACAGCAAAATGCACTTAAATAAATTACCCGAAGAATACAAACGTATAGAAGCGCCTAGTCTTTATCAAGTAGGTTTAAGCCACCAGCTCAAAACAAAACGAGACCAGTTAATTAAACAGCATAAAAGTTAAATCAAAGTGCGCCACGAAAGTGCACGACCGCTAGTAGCTGAAAGTTCTACCGGGAAAGCGCGACCGAGCGCATTTCGTACTTATCCTTGGGCTGTATGTGGTAACCCTTATGGTTAAGCGTAGGCAAAGGAAGTTGTAAGCCGCAAGGTTGAAGTGATTGAGCTCCGTTAAGTTTAGTATGAGAGGTTGCCCAGGGTCTTTTGATACCTGAAGGCAACAGTAAATGAGATAATAAATCGGTTCGAAGAATTCGCCGCCTCCGGAGTCTGAGAGCATGGCGTGCAACGAAAGCGATAGTGTAAACGAGGGATGCCCTATCCGCTCTCAAAAGGAGGTGAGTATCAACCGACAAGTTTAAAAACGAGGGAGTTGAGATGGCGAAAATT
>JBOFJV010000033.1:0-1946 GCA_051657005.1 Legionella sp.
TCCAGTTATTTACAAACTATAAAAAATAAGGGAATAAATCCTTTTGTTGCTGTAGCTATGGCATTGAAGAATAAACGTTAGAGTACAGTTTCTTTCACCCCTGTACGTCACGCAGTGGCGTATAGGGGTGAGTAGTTACCAAAAAACAAAACAATTGATCTAATAAATAAAATAAAGTATAATTATTGACCATTTTTAAAACTGTTCCTATTATGAAAAATCCTCAAGATAAAAGGTCAGAAGACTTTGATTTAATATTTCCTAGCCTGGAAGATCTGTTTTCAACTCAGACATTGGATACCCCAGAGACCACTAGCAAGCTCACGCCACAAAGCTGGACTGAAGACCTTTTTGCTTTTTTAGATGCAGAAATAATTCCAAATTCTGAATCCACACAAAACCAGAATAACCAGGAAACCAATCCTCCAGTAATCAGGATAAAACATGAATGAGCAACATTCTCTTTTGGTGTGAATCCTCACTATTCTGTAGGAGCTACCTCAAGTACTGAAGTAATTCAGCCGTAGCCTCAATTTTTCAAAGACAATTCCCTCGTAATGGAATTAAATGAAAACCAATAAGCACAGGAACTACCTTTAGAGAACCAATATTCTTTTTCCCCTGTGACTTCGATACCAACACCAGAATTTTAATTCATGATGGATGGAGATACACAAGAGCTATTGGACTTATTGCTCAATGTTCCCGTTGTAACCGTGGTGAATTCTGGCCAAGACACGCATGCATCATTGCCAGTGGAGCACAGTTTACCTTCTTCATATTTATCTGCTTCTTCTGCACCGGATACAGAACCTGAATTTGTTTTCGATGAACTCTTTGATATCGAATTCAATAGAGCCCAGGAAAAACCTGATGAAAATCCAGTCAGTCTCCAAACCCCAAATTTTATGCATCCCAAACCTGTAATTCAAAATTCCCGGAGTTCTCAAAAAACCCCAGGCTATGAGCTGATAAGCAGAATGCACAAAATAGAACAAATTAATACCCTGGGTGAATTGCAAACGCTTGCTGATTTATTACAAAAACATCAGAAATATACCAAAGTACAACTGTACTCTCCTCTAAAACTAATCACTTTTGGCGCATTAAAAGTGTGCCATCAACTGTTCATGATGTACGCCCCCAATCAGCCCACACAACAGCTGCCTCATCATGTGCTGCAAAGCATGCAGGCCATTTTTGGAATGGTGTACTATCAGTGTCCAAATCTATTCCCCCAAGCGGACAAGTACGCCGTTTCGGGCTTTAAAATGGACAAAAACGAACTTCTAAAAAAGTATTTGGATTTTGCCTTGCCAGAAATTGGCCTGTCTTTTCCTAAAAAGACCTATCACGAAAACATCGCAAAAGCAGTACTGATTGTATTGGGATATCATCTTTTAATACTCAAATTACACATTGAGCATCAACCGATTGATGCATATTCCCCACCAATTAAAAATACATTGCCCATCGAAGAGCTTATTATGCCTCCAGAAAAAAATTAGTTAAGGCATCATGCAATCAACATCGCTCAACGACAATTTTATATTCAGTCATTCCTGATTGATCCTAAACTCAAGGACACAGATTTACATCGATATTATAAACCCCTTTCAAAAGGTGCAGAATGGGCTATCATTTCCTCTTGCACTTCAATAACCCAAAGCAATTTGACACTTTCAGAACAATTAAGACAAATCAATCAACTTGTCCTTTTTGTGAAAAATCTAATCCGATCAAACACCTATTTGACTGATTATAGCTGGTAGCGTTAACCATTCACCTGGCCAACCCCCCATTTATAACCCATCGTGCCCTACTAAGGCAATGGGCTCAAGACAATTTCATTACATACTCATACCTTATCAATCAGAACAATCGGTGTATTATTTTTGCATCTGGTAGTGGATGCTTCTTTACGAATAGGTCGAATTTATTCCAGT
>JBOFJV010000034.1:0-2396 GCA_051657005.1 Legionella sp.
TGATTTCGTCAAAATAGAAACACGAAACAACCGTAAAGAATTATTCTTTTGTTCCCGCTCACAACGGCTGATTAAACGATACGGTCAGCTCATCAATTTGGACCAAATCGAATACGTTTTAAAACACTATGATACTACCCGAGAATTTATCGCCTTCTCTGACGAAGAAAATGAACATAAAATTTATCTCATTATTCGTCAGCATCATGAAGATGACGCGCTTTTAAATCAAATCAAAGCCCATTTAAAAGCACATTTTCCAATCTACATGCATCCTAATGAATACCTATTTACCAAGGAAATCCCCATCACTGCCAGCGGTAAAATCAATTATTTTTTAATCAAAAAAGCATTCTCTCACCAACACACCGAGAATCTCTCCGATTACTTCAAACGCTTTTTCCGCGACAAACCCTTCAATATCAACGCCAAAATCGTTGATCTTGGCCTCGAATCCATTGACTACATTGAAATGGCTGAGGAATTTTTAAAAATAACTGGTAAATGGCTGGATGTCGCAAAAATTAATGAGGATACACGCATCAGTACCATTGACTCATGCCTTGTTGCACTCAATCCTCAAAAATCAGAATTAAAACATCGCGTACACATCAATCCAATCCAAAAAAACTTTTATTCAAAAGAACTGGATAGTAACAGCATTACCAGTGCGTGCATCGTTATATTATGTTGCCTCAACAAGAATATTGATAAAAAAAGATTAGAAGCAGCAATCGCAGCAACCCTGGCAAACCATTTTATTTTAAACAGCAAACTCGAGTGGGTCGATGACGATTATTTCTTCGTCCAAGGCGAAACTCAATCCAATTTCAGACTGCGTAATCCTTTTTTCTTTCAATACCATGGGGTGGAACAATTCATTATTACCGTGCGCTCTCCAAGGCTAGTCAATATCTACATCCAAAAGAGAAAAAATCACTATTTTTTAGTCTTAACCTATCATCATATTGCTCTCGATGCCTGGTCCGCACTGTTAGTCAGAGAAGAAATTTTTCGTCGCTATGAAGGTTCTCATCAAATAAAAAACTTAACTCAAGAAGACGAAATTGATCATTTAAATAAAGCAAATGAATTCAGACAACACCATCATTCCAATGTGATGGAATTAAAATCATTATTGTCCCGCATTGATCCCTATCAATATAATGCATTGGATGCATTATTTAAGGGAATCCTGCACAAACGAACGACCTGTTTTTCCATTGAAAAAAATAAGATAGAACAGTTTGCATCTGCCCATCAATTGCACGCTATCCCTTACAGCATCATGTTTACTTTAGTACTGCATCGGATTATTTCTCAATTAGCACAAACCAATAAATTGTGTCTCTCTATGAGTTTATCCAATCGCAATTTACCGATACCTCATGCCAATGAATTAGTAAATAATTTAGCTACTGGCCTGCCTTGCTTTCTTGACAGCACCAAACTAACCGCTCAAGAATTTGCCTTACAAATCAAAAATCATTTGGCTATTTACTTCAGAAACATGAGTTATAATGGCATCGCTGAAATATGGGAAAATGAAATACTAAAAGAAATTCTGTTACCGCAAACAGAACTCCAGCATCGAATAAAATTGACCTACGTCAATAAAATTACAGAAGATGAGTACATCCAAACAAAATACATCGACTGGGACAAATCATCTCACTTTTTATATCCTGAAAAACAAAACAAAGTATCGACACATAGAAAAGGGCTCATCTTTTTGCGTGTCTATGATATGGGATCACATTTTTGGCTGGCTTTGGACACAACCATCAATGACACACTGCACGAATTGATTATTCAAGCTTTAAAAGAGCCAATAAATATCCTATAGACAAGTTTGAGCTTCTGATACTATTGGAAAAAAGGAAAAATATCTCTAAAATTTTAGAATAAAGATCTTTTGTAGCCTGATGGTTATGCGTTGCACCCAAGCTACACGGATCACGATACAAATACCAAAGGATTTCAGTTGATTTCACTCGACGTAAACAATAAGTTGGCTCGCACACTCCTGCATGCTCTGCTTGATAAAAACGCTCATTTTTCCTTAACCGAAGGCGATGTGCCCCTTACACGCCAACACTGCCTGGATAAAATCAAACATTACATTGATTGGCTTAACGCGCTTAATGTCCATTCCGTCATGCTCCTTGCGAATGCGTCCATTGATGCCATTTGCCTGAGCTACGCACTGGTCCTGTGTAATAAAACCTACATTCCTGTACATACATCAACCTCTTCTGCATTACTTGAGGCTTATTTGCAAACCTATCAGGTCGATTTACTCTGCATTCAACCGGAGTTGGCCGAACAATTTGATGCGGAATTGAAAGAAAAACTGATTAAAAAACCGGATTTTTGGTATTACATTCCCCAAACAC
>JBOFJV010000035.1:0-3942 GCA_051657005.1 Legionella sp.
TGCAAAAATAATACACCGATTGTTCTGATTGATAAGGTATGAGTATGTAATGAAATTGTCTTGAGCCCATTGCCTTAGTAGGGCACGATGGGTTCTAAATGGGGGGGTGGCCAGGTGACTGGTTAACTCTACCAGCTAGATTTTATATGGCATTTAATGGAGTATGTTTATGTCAGTAGCGTCAATAAGAAAAGTTTATAATATTTATGCTTCCTTCTATGATTTTTTATTTGGTTCCATTTTTAATCCAGGCCGTTCTTTATGTACGGAACTTATTAACAAATCCGCACAACAAAATGCATCTGTTCTTGAAATAGGGATTGGTACAGGTTTGTCTCTACCTCTCTATCGTAATGATTTACATATTACTGGAATTGATATTTCAGAAAAAATGCTGGAAAAAGCCCAAGAACAGGTAGTAAAAAATAAGCTTGAGGAACGAGTGGCATTGAAAGTAATGGATGCTGCTCATTTAGAGTTTCCTGATAACCACGTTGATTTTATCGTCGCGATGTATGTTGCTTCAGTGGTCCCTGATGTCAATGCATTCTTATTAGAGTTAACCCGTGTTGCGAAACCTACCGCAGAAATTATTTTTGTGAATCATTTTGCTTCGGAACATCCTGTAGTTCGTTTTTTTGAAACGAAATTTGCTTATATTAATAAATTCGTTGGTTTTCATTCCGATTTTTCCGTGAATTCAATTTTGGATTACAAGAAATTGCAGCTCTTGAATTCTCAAAAGATTAATCTATTTGGTTATTGGAAGTTATTGCATTGTAAGATCCAAAAAAACGAGCCTGTAGAATAACTCAAAACACAAGTAAGACCAGGGAGCAGCGTATGGCGGCCATGCGCTGCTCCCTGGCGAGATCATCTCAATCTTCATAATCATTGAGATTAAATGCTTCCTGGATATTTTCCAACTGCGTTTCGACTACATTCAATTTTTCAAAACTCGCAATATGAAATAGTGCTTGTCCCGAATGGACCAGAGGTAACATATTTTCACCGATAATGATGCCTGAAAGCGGTGATTTTAATTTGTACTCTTCCGTGCTGGTTGGATTAGCAATGATGCCAATGACTTGTCCTTTAGTGACGCGATTTCCTGATTTTTTAAGATGCCGTAAAATGCCACTGATAGGTGCTCGAATCCAATAACTGTTTCTCGAAACGGTCGATGTGCATTTTTTTACACCATAGGGTTTAATCATCTTTAATGCACCCATAACACTTAAGATGCCGTTAATGCCAGTTATAATGGACAACTCATCAAAGCGTAACGATTCTCCTCCTTCATAGACCAAAATAGGGATGCCTTGCTCATTGGCATATTCTCTCATTGAGCCATCCCTAAACGTTGAATGCAGGATCACCGGTACATTAAATGCTCGTGCTAAATCTTCAATACCGGGCATATCAAGATTGGCGCTAATTTGCGGTAAATTAAAACGATGATTTGAACCGGTATGAAGATCAATGACATGAGTGGATTGGGATAAAATTTGATTGCTAATAATTCGCGCAAGAATCGAGGCAAGTGAGCCATTGGCACTGCCTGGAAAGGAGCGGTTTAAGTCTCTTCGATCCATGAGATAACTCTCTTGATATAAAAAACCATATACATTCACTATAGGAATGGCAATGATATTTCCATTGAGCTTTTTGAACCCCTTTCTTTTGATCAATCGGCGTATCACTTCTACACCATTAATTTCATCGCCATGAATGGCCACTGTAATACATAAAGAATGGCCTTCTTCTTTGCCGCAAATGACATGTATTGGTAAGCTAATCGTAGTCCCATCGTAGAGTTTAGGCATAGGCAATAAAACTGTTTTGCGTTGTCCAGGCTTAATTTTTTCATCACCAATAATAATGCTTGCTTTACTCATTATTATCCTTAGTTATTGGTTATAGCCTCATAACAAGTTGAATCCTTATTTATTAGAGTATAGACGTTTTGTCACGATTCACTTTTCTTGACGTGATTTGTAAAATATCATAGTGTATGGGCACTTAGGTCACAGCGCTTATTAGAAAATTAAGGATTATTATGCAATTATCACCAAAAAAATGGCTTTTTGCTTTTCTTGCATTACCGATTTCCTGTATGGCCGGTACAATGGGCAATGTAGGAAGCTCGAAACTTTGGTCTATTCCTCTGCAAGGTGGTTTTTTTGGTGCATCTCAAGGCCGTGCTCAAAACATTCAAATCGAAGGTTTAGAGGGTAATCGTTATACCGTTGATAATAACAATCAAATCAGCGGACTGGCAGGCATCGGTTTTTATTTAAATGGCTATTCGCATGAGCGCTTTCAACTTTCTTATGGGGTTGATCTTTTCTATTTAGGTAAAACTTCGGTTCGCGGTGACATCGTCCAAGAACATGTATTCACCAATCTTTCTTATAAGTACGACATTCAAAATCTTCCTCTTTATGCAGCAGCTAAAGCACTTATTTATACCAACAGTCCGACCTATAATATTACTGTTGACGCAGGAATCGGTCCCAATTTTATGTGGACCACTAATTATGAAGAAAAACCATTAGCGGACTATGTTATTCCTGACCGCGCTTTTAAAGGCAGAAGCGCCACAGAATTTAGTGTTACTGCAGGTGTAGGTTTGCAATTAAATCATATTATTGGCCCAATGCCTGTTGAGTGTGGTTATCGTTTCTTTTACTTGGGTAAAGGGAATTTACATAAAGAAAATGATCAATACCTCAATACCTTAAATACAGGAGATACTTATGCAAACGCGCTGGTGTGCTCAATTACCGTTTAATGGATTCGCCATGAATGATGGCCCAGCTCATTAAGGGGGGTAGAGAATTGTAGCCCGTATTAGCGCAGCGTTAATACGTGAATTTGGGGCATGAACATCCCGCATTACGCTGCTAATACGGCTCTATATCCTTAACTTAGTGCCATTCTGGTATGTCGCGCTATCGGGTTATTCCAAATGGTCTGTTTCGCCATTTGTTAACTTACGTTGTAATTATTCGCAGAAGAAATCTCTGGATTGCTAAACCGAGTTATGAGCGATTGATATCCTTTTCCTGCACGATCAAAATTAATTTTATGGTCATTGGTATAATAAACGACGCCTTTTACACCTATCCCGACATGAGTCGCCAAGTCTTTTTTAACCGGGTTATCCTCGTCTCTTGAAAGAACGCTTCCACGCATTTCCAAGGGAGTTTCAAACAGCGCTTTTTCAATTTGATCTGCTTTGGGATTCTTGTTAAACGAAAAGAACCGAGTACTTCGCTGACGCAGTAATGTAATGTAGTCTTTAATTGCAGTAATTTCTGCTGATTGCAGTGACGTATGAATGGTTATAAGCTCTTGTTGTATTTTTAATAACTCTCGTTCATTTGTCGTATTACTTTGAATTGCTTCTTTGTATTTGATCCGGTAATCAAAAAATACAGCATCATTAGGAGAGTTTTGATGTTTTTTAATTTCTTCCAACAAGTGCAATCACTCTTTTTTAAAGGCGAATAAAAGTGCTGGAGTGCTTGGCATTGCTCTTTGACTTGAGCAGCAATCGCGTCTTCTTGTTCTGGAGAATTTAATTTTAAGACAGGTAAACCACTAGTTTTACTAGTGAGACTCTCAAAGCTTAGCCTTCAGATTTAGTGACGATGATGTCAAAATACAGCTGTGGACTTGACTGTTTCACAGGAGAGTAATTATGACAACATCATCGTATGAGAGTTTAAGTCACTCGAAATATGACTGTAAATACCATGTAGTGTTTGTACCGAAATATCGTAAAAAAGTGGCTCTTTCCCATTTAAGTGGGCAGCTCTAATCACCCACAGAGCACCTTAACACGCACTCTGTAATTTTCAAATTTTCTAAAACCATAAGCTCTTCGCTGAATGATTTTCATTTTACGATGACACCCTTCTGTGATTCCATTTGATT
>JBOFJV010000036.1:0-4823 GCA_051657005.1 Legionella sp.
GCTTGGGCAAAACAGGTAAGAAATAAAGTCCCGCTTGCTGGAATATGGAAAACCTTCTGTGCCAAATTGAGAGGCCATGTGCAGTATTATGGTGTAAGTTTCAATTTCAAAATGGTGTCAAAATTTCTGTACGAAGCCAAGAAGATAATATTTAAATGGCTCAATAGGCGGATTCAACGCAAGTCGTTCTACTGGAATAAATTCGACATATTCGTAAAGCAGCATCCACTACCAGATGCAAAAATAATGCACCGATTGTTCTGATTGATAAGGGATGAGTATGTAATGAAATTGTCTTGAGCCCATTGCCTTAGTAGGGAACGATGGGTTCTAAATGGGGGGTTGGCCAGGTGACTGGTTAACTCTACCAGCTAAAACCTGTCAAGTATTTTTTTCAATTTTTTCTAAATATAGTTCGTTCACCCCTGTACGACACGCAGTGGCGTATAGGGGTGAGTAGTTACGCCATAAGTATGCGTTTACCCTGTGCCTTTGTATAGATTCTGTGACATGCGCAATCAGTTATGCTAAACTTCATTCCAAAAACGGTCGATGTGCACAACTCAATTCTTCGCCTAAACTATATATTGGAACACTTTTAATAACATTTTTTGGATCACCATAATGGCAGTTACAATTAAAACTCCTGACGAAATAGAAAAAATGCGCGTTGCCGGCAAACTGGCCGCAGAAGTTTTAGAAATGATTGGACCTCATGTTAAAGAAGGTGTAACTACTGAGGAACTGAATACCTTAGGTCATGACTATATTGTTAATGTACAAAAAGCCATTCCTGCCCCATTAAATTATAACGGCTTTCCCAAATCTATTTGTACTTCCGTGAACCATGTTGTTTGTCATGGGATACCTGGAAAAAAAGTGTTAAAAGACGGCGATATCATCAATCTTGACGTAACGGTTATTAAAAACGAATATCATGGCGATACCAGTAAAATGTTTCTTATCGGTACACCATCTGTTAAAGCAAAACATGTGGTCCAGGTAGCTCAAGAATGTTTGTTTATTGGAATTGAGATGGTAAAACCTGGAGTTCAATTAGGTGACATAGGACACGCCATCCAGCAACATGCTGAAAAAAACCGGTGTTCGGTAGTACGTGATTATTGTGGCCATGGTATTGGTCGCGTTTTCCATGAAGACCCGCAGGTCTTGCATTATGGAGTACCGGGTACAGGAATGAAATTGGAACCAGGCATGACTTTTACTATTGAGCCCATGGTCAACGTTGGAAAACATCATACTCGCTTATTACCAGATCAATGGACTGTAGTGACTAAAGATCATAGCCTTTCGGCCCAATGGGAACATACCTTATTGGTCACAGATAACGGTGTAGAAATTTTAACTCTGCGCGATGAAGAACGAAAATAATCATACAAAAACCTCTCCTTCTTTTTACGAGAATGATGAAGAAAAAAAGGGAATGTCCGAAGAGTTACACCATCTTAAAAATGCAGTAAAACACTTTAAAGAAAATTTACGTCAGGAATTCGATTACAAAACCAACATCACTACCATCATTCGTAAATTAGTCACCTTTATTGACGAACTGGTTATTAGCCTCTTTATCAAAAATAAGCTCGACCATGATGTTTTTTGCCTCATTGCTTTAGGAAGCTATGGGCGCCGCGAACTGCTCCTATACTCAGATATTGATTTATTGTTATTGCATACCGATAAAGTCTCTAAATCGCAATTGCAACGAGCACAAAATTTCATTCAGGATTGCTGGGATGTTGGTTTGGATTTAAGCCATCAAATGACCAACGTGGATGCTTGCGCAGAGCTTGCCAGCCACGATGTCTCTGTGATTTCCAGTCTGATGGATATGTTTTTATTGTGTGGGCGTGGCGCACTGATGGAGGAATTAATTTATCAAATTCATCCGTTGCATATGTGGATCAGTAACGACTATTTTTTAGCAAAACTGCAAGAACAAAAAAAGCGTGATGCCAAATACGGTGAAACGGCTTACAACCTCGAACCAAATGTCAAATACGGTCCGGGTGGATTGCGCGATGTACAAATCTTACTCAGCATTGGCAAACGTCATTTTAATCTCAAAAAATTGGCTGACGGCATCGGTTATGGATTTATTACGGATAAAGAATATGAAAAACTCATGTACTGTCAGCACTTTCTCTGGCGAGTACGCTTTGCCTTACATGTATTGGCGGAAAAAGCAGAAGAGCGGTTGTCTTTTGATTATCAAATAAAACTTGCGCAATTTTTTGGGTATCAAGACAAACCGCATTCATTGGCTATAGAGCAATTTATGAAAGATTACTTTAAAGTAATTAAACGAAATAGAGAGCTCAATGAAATGCTGTTGCAATGGTTTGATGAAACCATTGCCCATGCACCAAAACAAAAACTGTTTCATTTGGATAACGAGTTCCAACTGTCAAACAAGTACATCGAAGTAAGAAATGCGCGCGTCTTTACCCAACATCCACAAGCCTTATTAAAATTATTTCTCTGGATAGCAAAACGACCTGATATTGAAGGCGTAAGAGCCAGCACCATTCGCTTAATCGGTGAATCCCTTTATTTGATGAACAAACGTTTTAAAGCATCTCAGGAAACTACCGAGTTATTTATGAGCATTCTTAAAGCCGATGATGGACCTTATAAAGCATTACACCGCATGAGCCGCTACGGTGTTTTAGCCCATTATCTTGAATGCTTCGCCATGGTTACAGGACAAATGCAGTATGATTTATTTCATGTGTATACCGTAGATCAGCATACATTATTTGTTATCCGTAACTTATCACGCTTTAAAGAAAAAAAATATGCAGAACAGTTTCCTCTCGGCACCCAAATTATGCCGACCCTAAAAAAACCGGAAATACTTTATTTAAGTGCCTTATTTCACGACATTGCGAAAGGCAGTGGTGGCGATCATTCAGAATTAGGCGCGATGGAAGCACACCATTTTGCACAAAACCACCATTTCACCCAAGAAGAAGGTGATTTATTAATTTGGCTGGTACGCCATCATCTGCTCATGTCACAAACTGCGCAAAGACAAGATATTTATGATCCCAACACCATAAAAAATTTCTGCCAACAATTGCCTCAACCTTATTATTTAGACTATCTGTATTTGCTCACGGTGGCTGATATTTGTGGTACTAATCCTACTTTATGGAACTCCTGGAAAGATTCGCTCCTTAAAGAGTTGTATCGCGCAGCCAAACATCTGCTGCATAAAGAACAAGAGTTAATGGATGAAAAAGAGCTCATTAAAGTGCGTAAATACTCCGCTTTATCGTTGTTAATCGCGGAAGGAGCCACTTCTCAAGCAGTTGAAGACTTATGGACACCATTCAAAGACAAATACTTTTTACACGAATCTCCCGAAATCATCGCGCGGCATACAAAAGCCATTCTTGGGTGCACCCAATTTCCATTAGTCATGATTATGCCCCATCACAGCCAAGGTGGCACCGAAGTATTTATTTACATGCCCCATCGCGATGATCGATTTGCTATTGCCACCACAGTATTAAGCAATCATAACGTCACCATCCAGGAGGCTATGATTCTTACCTGTGATAATCAGTTTGACCTGGATACTTACATTATCCTGGATGAGCAAAATCAAGCATTTTTTGACAGTCAACGTACTCATGACATTCAACATGCATTATGTACTCACCTGGTTAATGGCAATAAGTTACCTACTGTTGTACGTAGACGACTTTCGCGCGCTTTAGCCCATTTTAATATAGAAACCCAAATTCATTACACCGACGAACCCGCAATCAATCAAACACGCTTATTTTTAGTAACTGGCGATAGACCAGGACTTTTAGCCACAATAGGGAGTGTTTTTTCAACATGCAACATTCACTTGCATAACGCAAAAATTGTCACGGCTGGAGAACGAGCCGAAGATACTTTTTATATTACCAACCAAAACAATCAGATGTTAAATCATGAAGAAAAAGAGCATTTACAGCAAAAATTAACTGAAGAACTTTTAGTGACTTACAAATGAAAACGATGGGTTTGTAGCCTGGGTGCAGCGAAGCGAAACCAGGGTTTATTGATTTAACTCAGAACCCCGGGTTTCGCTTCGATGCACCCAGGCTACAATATCTCCCAGCCATTGAGGTTAAGCGGCTTAAGTTGACGCTAGCGCACAAGTAATTGACCTTTTATAAACTGATTATGATGTTTAAATCTTGAATGAACGTGTCTGCTTGCATTCGCCACACTTGTTTAACGACGCTCTCTAAAAAAATCCGACAGCAAAAAAGAGCATTCCTTCTGCATCACCCCCTCATCAATGTGCACCTTGTGATTTAGAGGATACCCCTGTAACAGATTATATACAGAGCCTGCCGCACCCACTTTAAAATCTCGTGTTGCAAATACCAAGCGATTAATTCGCGCATGAACAATAGCACCAGCGCACATAATGCAAGGCTCTAAAGTGACGTACAAAGTGGTATTCAACAAACGATGGTTTTTTAATTGTTGTGATGCTTCTCTGATCGCACGAATTTCTGCATGATCGCAAGGATCGTGACTGTTTTGCGTCACATTATGCCCCACTCCTAATAATTGGTTGTCCTGACTTACCAACACCGCACCGACAGGAATATCTCCTGTCTCTTTTGCGTTCAGTGCTTGTTCGTATGCTTTTTGCATCCAATAACGATCATTCATTTTTATCGTAGAATTGTAGCCTGGGTGCAGTGCAGCGGAACCCGTGGTTCTTTACTTGAAAATCAGATTATAAAACCCGGGTTCCGCTGCGCTGCACCCAGGCTACAATTATTCCCATTCAA
>JBOFJV010000037.1:0-2954 GCA_051657005.1 Legionella sp.
GCATGCTGACTGAATTAAAGCAAAGTGCTTTTAAGGCTTTAGATTCATTGGGTAAGACCATGGGAGCTTGGAAAGATGAAGTCGCCAGAATGTGGCGGTTTAGTAAATCAAATGGAATCACAGAAGGGTGTCATCGTAAAATGAAACTAATTCAGCGAAGAGCTTATTGTTTTAGAAAATTTGAAAATTACAGAGTGCGTGTTAAGGTGCTCTGTGGGTGATTAGAGCTGCCACCTTAAATGGGAAAGAGCCCAAATAATTCCGCCATTTGCCTTTGAGTTAACCAAATGGTTTCTGACTCAAGACTTACCTCAGTTTGAAAACTGCCATCCTCAGTTTGATAGATAAGCTCTTGTTTTTGATTCGTACCATGGGTATTGAACTTTATGCAATCTCTTCCTTTAAAGGTCTTCAAAATGGTAGGTGCCATAAATCTGGATGTGCTTAAATATTAACGGAGATATTTTCTGCAAATGCTCACTTTTAATGTCATATCATTCGGTTCGAAGATCATTAACAATTTTTTGCATATGATGGGTATTCCAGACTAAAACGGCATTGGATACGAAGCTCAGACAACTGGCTTTATTCATGATTTCTTCATAATCACTGGTCTTAAAAGCACCTCGGTTGAGGAAGAATAATTTTTTGCTAATTTCTATTTCAGTATGCATCGATGCTTACTCCTGAACGTTCCATGTGCTCTGCTAGTTTCTCTTTTGACGCTTTGGTATAAATCGCTGTAGTATCAACAGACTCATGCCCCATGAGCATTGCTAATTCAACCAGACAGCTAGGATTTGCCTGTAAAAATTGGGTAGCGAAGGTGTGGCGCAATGTGTGTGCTGTAACATTAATACGCGAAATATTGGCTCTTTTTGCCAGACTACTAATCAGCGCTTGCAATGCTCTTATTGTCCCTGGTTCACCACGTTTGGTAGTAAACAATGCGTCATCTGGCTCAAGATATTTGCGAGTCTCCAAATACTTGGTTAGTGCGCGTCTGGCAATCGAGTTCAATGGAATCTCTCTATGTTTTCTACCTTTTCCATCAACCACGTTAACAAATCCTGAGCGCTCTCTAATCACTACATCTTTTACCAATAAATGGTTTAACTCCCCAACTCTTAAACCAGATTGTAAAAAGAGTTGTACTATGGCATAGTTTCTTACTGCCAGACCATGGGTAGAAAGACCAGATGCCCTTAGTAACGCATGGATTTCATCTTTGTTTAATGCATTGGGTTTGGTCATTGCTGCCAGCTTCACAAAATGAAGTGCTGCAGCCGGATCATCAAGAATCAGACGGGTTTGCACTGCCCAGGCATAGAATCGTTTTAAAACCTGGATATGGTGGTTAATCGTTGAAGGTTTCCGTCTAATTATTTTAGACATATATTCCCGATAAGTACGCAGGTCGTTAGAAGTAATTTCTAAGAGGCTCATCTCTTGTTGGTAAAAATCTATAGCCCAAGTAGTAAATACGTTTAAACCCTGGAGATAGCTGGTAATTGAGGCCTCAGATAGATCCTGTTGTTCTAATGTGATTCTAAATGCTTTTAGCAAACCATCATGATCCATATGTATGTATTATGTGAATAATCAACCATAGAGTTAGACTACCTGTTTGTTTCGTATAATACAAGAAAAAACATCGTCTTTATTCACATATAATCTATTATGCGAATAATTTTTAGGATAAAAACTGGTTGTTTTTGGGTAAAATCATGATTTTCGATTTAAATAAAAGATCTGTTAATTCATGAGGTTAGATCTAGACCGGCTAAAATGGTAAATTGCTGGCCGAAACCCCATAATCAAATATTTTTGTTGTTTTCTTGCAAAAAAAACTTCCTCTGCCGTTCTTTACTATCAAAGAGCGTGCCTCATAGCATTGCAAACCCAAGCATTTAAACTCATTCCCGTCTTTTTGGCTGCAATATAAGCCTCTCGGTGCAGCTCTGGTGAAACTCTCAGATTAAATTTTCCTGAAAAAGGTTTTTCCGGGCTTTCATTCCGCTCAGCACAAAACGCAAGGTAATCTTCAATGGAATCGACAAACGCTTGTTTTAAATCATGGGCATTGTCTGACTGAAATGTAATAACATCCCTCGTATTAATCACTTCACCAGCAAACAACTCATTCTCATCATCAAATTCGACGCTACCAATATACCCTTTATAATTTAACATGGCTCTACTCCTGCTTCTTTCAAAAAGCGCCTGACTGAAATAACAGCCCCTTTGTCGGTTTCTTTTTTCGGATGGGGTCGATGAAACACTGCACGCACATCATTGAGGGCGACCCTGACTCTAGAGCCTCGGCCTTCTGAGATGTCCCCACCCAAGGTAACAAACAAAGCTTCGACATCTTTCCAGACAATGGATGAATTCACTGGGGTCTCGAAAATCTTTTCTAATGTATTTCTATGCTTCGCTTTCATATTAATTATAGTACCAAAAAAAAGTACTATATCAAGAAAAATAAACGAACGTTTTTCTGGCGGGAGTGGCATGGCGATAAAATCATTATTGTGAGCCCAAGTGCAAATAATGTGAGCCAGGAAATTTATAAAGTCATTTAATGTGAGCCCATTTTTTGCGATAAGTGCGATCCAGTGTGTTTATGAAAGCGAGCCCTTACAACTACCTCACGCCTTCTTAGTTCACACCAGACTGATATTTATGCGCTGAAGAAAAAACAAAGCAAAGTGCGCCACGAAAGTGCACGACCGCTAGTAGCTGAAAGTTCTACCGGGAAAGCGCGACCGAGCGCATTTCGTACTTAGCCTTGGGTTGTATGTGGTAACGCTTATGGTTAAGCGTAGGCAAAGGAAGTTGTAAGCCGTAAGCCGCAAGGTTGAAGTGATTGAGCTCCGTTAAGTTTAGTATGAGAGGTGGCCCATGGTCTTTTGATACCTGAAGGCAACAGTGAATGAGATAATAAATCGGTT
>JBOFJV010000038.1:0-32032 GCA_051657005.1 Legionella sp.
TTCCTGCCTTCACTTGCTCATCAAAGCCCGCTTTGATTTTATCAAACTCATCTCTAACAGATTGCTTATCTAAGGTTGCCATCGATACAAACAGTCATGGATTAAATTGACGTTAGTATACTATGGTTTTTTTTGGCCGCCATGGATCGCCACCAAGACGTTATCTTTTGTCACGACAGCGTTTATTTCCCCTTCTAGGCTTTTATGATCTTGGTGGATCTGCAAGGGTGCTTCTAATGCAGATTTTGGGCCGTTCAGTGAATTTTGAAATTTAACACAAAAAAACCTGTCAAGTATTTTTTGATTTTTTTGATTTTTTTCAATTTTTTTCTAAATATAGTTCGTTCACCCCTGTACGACACGCAGTGGCGTATAGGGGTGAGTAGTTACCTTGAAACAATGAATGAGGAGCATATTATGTTAACTGTTGGTCAAAAAATACCGGAATTTTCTGTTGTTGGCGTAAAGCCTGGGTTTAATCATCATGAGGAAAATGGCGTCAGCGCTTTTGAGACAATTAATGAAAAAAGTTTTCCCGGAAAATGGAAAGTGATTTTTTCTACCCTAAAGATTTCACTTTTGTATGCCCAACTGAAATTGTGGAATTTGCAAAATTAAATGGCGAATTTAATGATCGTGACGCGGTGGTATTAGGTGGTAGCACTGACAATGAATTTGTCAAACTCGCTTGGCGTAGAGAACACAAGGACTTGCATCAATTGGATCAATACAGTTTTGCGGATGTGCAAGGGAAATTAACGGATGGTTTGGGAATAAGAGATGCAGAAAGTGGGTGTGCTTTAAGAGTTACTTTTATTGTCGACCCCAATAATGTGATTCAGCATGTAAGCGTCAATTCGCTCAATGTGGGCCGTAACCCTCAAGAAGTATTACGAATTTTAGACGCGTTGCAAACTGATGAGTTATGTCCTTGTAATCGTCCTATAGGCGGCGAAACATTATAATAATTAACCTGGAAGATCTGTACCATTCAGAGCTTCTAGAAAGGAGCCTATGATGTCCATTGAACAATTGAAACAAACGATTCCTGATTATGCGAAAGACATTCGTCTTAATGTGAGTAGTTTATTTGCCAATATTGCGCAGTCTGGCTTAACTGAAACCCAATTTTACTGGGTTGCATTGGCGGTGGCTTATACTGTGAAAAATAAGCGGATTATTGAGGCAATTAAAGCCGATGGGGAAGCTTATTTTTCTGTTGAACTGGATCATACAGTGAAAACGGCGACGGCGTTGATGGCAATGAATAATGTATATTATCGCGCGATTCATTTGGCCGAAAATAAGGCGTTGGCCGCTATGCCTGCTAATTTGCGGATGAATGGCATGGCAAATCCTGGTGTACCCAAAGCTGATTTTGAATTATTTGCTTTGGCTGTTTCTGCAATTAATGGGTGTGGTATGTGCATCCATTCGCATGTAAAACAATTATTGGAACACGAACTGAATAAAGTTGCCGTTCAATCAGTACTTAGAATTGCTGCAGTTTTAAATGCGGTATCAGTAGTTTTGGCTCAAGAAGAATTGTAAGCAGCACTGAATTGTAGCCTGGGTGCAGCGTAGCGGAACCAGGGGACCTGAGTCGATTCAATAAACCCTTGTTCCGCTACGCTGCACCCAGGATTCAATGATCTTTTAAGTGGACACCACGGATTAATCCGTATTATTCGAGTCGCGCTGGAGCATATGCCGTCCATTTTCCTGCTCCAAAGGAATGAGGAGCCATAAAATAATGTAGGCAATAAGTGCTGTTCCTCCTACCAGGAAAAAGAGAATAAAAATAATTCTCATCCATACTGGGTCTACCGCAAAGTAGACACCTAAACCGCCACATATACCCGCAATTTTTCGATCTTTACGAGAGCGCCATAATTTTTTATAAGGTTGAGTCATAATATACCTATACTGATGGGGTTAACCATTTTTTTCCTTCGACAAAACGAGCAACCAACATGCTGCTTACGCTGTTGCAGGTGACATTAAGCATCGTTGCTAGTGGATCAATTATAATACTGATTGCTGCAATGGCGATAAGTACGGAGGGTGGAAAACCATACACGCTTAATATAAGCAATTCACCAAGCATGCCTCCACTAGGAATGGCTCCCATTACTGTACCGACCAATAAGGAAATCCCTAATGCGGTTAATAAAACACTGGCTCCAGAAAAATAGAAGTGGAAAATGCCAAACAAAAAAGCGATTTTGAATACGCCACCAATAATAGAGCCTTCTTTATGAATAATAGTTCCTAAAGGTATGACTGTTTCATAAATCTCGGGATGGACGCGCATTTTTTTTGTTGCCATTAAATTAGCAGGAATGCTCGCGGCACTGCTGCAGGTAGCAATGGACGTAACTACGGGTAGAAAAATCGCATTCCAAAATAATTTTATGCCCTTGGTTTTTCCTGCAATATAGGCAAAGAGTGTATACGCCAAAACAAAATAGATGATCCCAAACGCATAATAAAGAACGGCAATTCGCAGGTAATTCGCCATGAGTTGCGGTCCAAGCTCATGGACCAAAACGGCAAAATAGGCAAAAAAACCAAGAGGCGCATAATACATCATCAATGCAAAAACACGCATAAAAACTTCTTCACCCGCATGCAAAAAATCAATAAAGGTTTTTCCTTTTTCTTTGCTATTCGATGCAGCAAGACCGACCAAAATTGAAAAAATCACTAAAGCCAAAATATGCTTGTGAGAAAGTAGATTGCTGAATTCAGGAACAGTAAAAATTTCAGAAATTTGGTTTAAAATATTGGGGTTCGCTGTTTGTTGTGGTGCGGTGAGCGGTAAAACAATGCCTTGAGCGGGCGGAAAAATAGAGACAATAAAAAGCGTATAAACAGCAGCTATTATTCCAGTGCATAGGAAGACTATGGTCATATAGAAAGCAATTTTACCGAGCTTTTCCATGGCGCCGGCACGCGCAATGGCGGATGCGACGCTGAAAAAAATTAAAGGAACAATCGCAGTAAAAATGAGATTAAGAAAAATATTGCCAAATGGCTTTAAATAAGGTGTTACCTGACCCCAAAAATAGCCAGTGAATCCTCCCAACAAAATGGCTGAAATTAATATCAATGGAAAAAGATAGGATCCCCATCCTTTTTTTGTGGCAGTCATTGATTCGATATTCCTAAAAGGTATTTTATGTGTTTTAGTTGTACGAACTTAAAATAGTGTATCGCAAATTTGTCGTGATACCCAGTGGAGTACAGGCAAGTTTTGAATATAAAATGCAATCATTGAGTTAATAATTTTCAGCATGTATAATCCGAGGCGCTTTTATGTAACCACTTGTGAGGATCATTATGCCTTCAGAGAACCCAGTAGTTTACAATCAAGCCACAGTGCTTTCTTGGCAAGACGAGCTTCCAACCATTCAACTCAAAATCGATGAGAATTTGCGATTAATCCAAGAGCAAAAAGTACGTCTCGGTCCTTATCAAAGACAATGAGATTCTATTCGTAGTGCTCGAAGCCAGCTTGCTGTAGCGAACATGGACCATACCCAAGACATGCTTCATCATTTGGATCATCACGACCACCACCATGGCCGTCACCATCACCATGACGGAATCCTGCATCAAATGAATGATATGATGAGCATGGCTACTATAGCCAGTTTACGCTCCGAGTTAGAACATCTGCAAAACCAGCGAGCTCAAATATTAAGTGAAATGCAACCTTATGAAGATGTACTTCGTCAAGCTGAGGCGCAAGTGATCGCTTTGCGTTCACGTCAGACATGGTTAAAAAAGCATCTACCTGCTGCAACAACATTTTTAGCGACATTAAACGACACTCCTCAGGAGTCGGTAACGGCTTTAGCAAACACGCTTACAAAAGCGTTTACTGAGTATGAAGACTCCCATTTGACGCTTTCCCCACAAGTACGCATTAGTTTAATTGCGGTGCGATATGGTTTGCACGATTTGCTTGTCCAGCCAGTAGGCTTTGCCCCTGATTACGCGATGCAGCAACAACGTACTAATTATTTACGTTTAACTTGATTTATATGGTACATGTACGAAAGGGTAAAGCGTGAAAAGAAAGATGCCCAATTCGAACATATTTTGCGCGAGCTTGTTGAAAGTACGCATATGGCTCGAGACGGAGATTTACCGGATCATATGCGATCAGGATTTAGTGCAAAAGCGTGGTTTGAATAAAATAAGCAAAGAAGCCCTGGATATTTTTCTATTCAAGAACAGGAGTTAGCCGGCATTGAAGAACAAATTCTTGGGCATTGACTGAATCACATCCTTCAAGGTAATTTTCCACAACCAACTGGCTTGCAAACTCATATCATTAAAGCGGACAACTTAATTGATGCTGAAGTGAAAATGAAAAAGCAAAACAAAGAGGAAATTGATTATCATTTTTAGGGAAGAGCAGCGCGCGTATTAGGTGACGTGTTACATAATCCTACAGACATGCAATCAGCACGACGTTTAAGTACGCTTGCAGAACATGCTTCAGGGAGTACTTCTGTTGGCAAACAAGTTTTAGGCGGTCTGGTTATTGCTTTAGGTGTTGTCTTGATTGGTGCAAGTGTTGCTGGCTTTTTAGGTACTTATGGTTTTGGTGCTCCATTGTGTGCTTGTGGCATGTTACTTGGTCTCGCGTTATTCGAGGCAGAAGTTGTTCTTACAGTGGCCTCTTCGATCGTTGCCGCAACAGGATTGGGGCTCACTTTTTTTGCCGGACCTGGTTTGCTCCGTTCTGGAAAACGTCAAGGCTTGTCCCAAGAATTGATTGATGTTAAAGAAGGTATCGAACACTATGAGGCCCCGCTACCTTACGTGTCTGTAATGTAATTTCTTCATTGCATCGTCAAACAATACTCTATACTCTATAAAGAGGTGGAAGTTTTTGCAGGAGCAGAAACTTCCTTATCGTTCCAATCTCTTCTGTGGGTAATGACGATGATGCACCGATATTTCTTGAGACATAAAACGTCTCCTGAGTTGTATGTAACAAACAGTAAGGAATGCAGTAGCCAGATTCCTTCCACCCAAGATTTATAATGCATGCATGGAATGCCCGCAGGAGCAGAAGAAGATCAATTCAAACGCTTGCGCAACATGACGCAAGTGATCAATGAAATTCAATCAACGGATTAGGCTTTGCCTGTGATTACTACAGATAAGGTGAAATGACCTTCATATTGGAATCAATTGTTTGCTGCAATCGATGATGGAGATGGTGAGCTGGCATTCGAATGTTTCAACCAACTTCCTGATACGGACGAGATACTTAAGGCATTACTAGCCGTTCATTCGGCAGAGTATTTGCAACAAATTATTCATTACTGCATTCAAGCGCAATACAAAGGCGTGAAGAAATTAAATGCTGATCTCGTAATTACCCCCTGAACATTTGAAATACTGATAAAAGATATTGCAACGAGTTTGTTTTGTTCATGAAAAGTACATTTTTCTTTTGGTTTACCATCTCATCATGCATACAGTGATGAAGGAAGCGGTTTTTGTGTTTTGAATAAAACCGCAGTGTTAATCAAACATCTGCAGGCTGTGTCTGAGAAACCACTCCAATACGTTATTGTCGGTACGGACGTAAATCGCGACAACGGACTCTGCGCTATTTTAAGAAATTCTGCTGCAAAAATGAAGGTACGTCATATCGATGTTTTTGATTCAAGAGTGTACCCTTCTCATGATGAATCCGATATCAGTAAGGAATTCCATCAACATGGAAAAGATGTTGGCGAAAATATCAAGCTCTGGAGAGAGGGCTGATTAGAATACTATGCTGTAGATTTGAGTGTCACCACACGTAAACCGGGTTTAGTTCATCCTGATTTGGTTTTTGCTCTGGAGAAAATTAAAGAGCAGATTGAGAGCGGAAAAGTAAGTCATCAGAAAATAGCACTTTTCTTACCTACTGGGTGGGACTCTCACGAAGAAGAAACCGCATATTGTGGAAAATACGTGGATGGTAAATTCATGAGTGCTTTGGAAGCACGAAAAACTCGTTTCAACGAAGAGGATTTAATTTATTTTTATGAAAGTATCTTTGAACTGTATCAAGAAAATAAAGAACATATTGAGCACATCTATTGGGGATTAGAAGGAGGTTACGATCGCAAAATGTATGAGCAACAAATTAAATCGCTGATGTCTCTCATTGTGGAACATTTAGTTCATCAGCAAATTAATCAAATTGTACCTGATAGTTCTATGTTTTAAGAAAAAACGTAACGTTAACAGGACTTCGAGACAGCGCTTCGCGCTTCCTCAGTCCGAACGATCAGATGGAGACTGGATCAAAAACTTTTTGTATAAAATTTAGATAGATCCCTCAGAACGAAGATAAGCAATATCTAATTAAACTCCATCCTGGATTGCATCACCCTACGGTAGATAATAATAAGGATTAGGCAGTTTAAACACCTTCTGCGCATATCCTCCTTTAAGATCACTGTATTGGTCCCCAATAGAAGCAAGAACGGTATAACCTTTTTCGGTGATTATTTTTCTCTCATGTGATTTAAATGGGATAATCGATTTTTCCGAATAATCATTAGGACGTAAATAAAGACCTGACCAGTTAGTATAACCTGCATGAATTAAATTTTTCTCAGTTGCTTGGCGTTCAGATTCATGTCTGCCAGTGACAAAGAATACGTTGATACCATGATGCAAAGCATCTTTATATAAAGCAAGCATCGGTTTAATTGCAGGGGCATTAGCCGCCATAATGTCTTTATGAAACTCCTTTCGGTTTCCGCCAAAATCGCGTTGAACCATATATTTATAATTGGATAAGCTGGTTTCATCAATGTCTAAAACAATGGCCAGTTTTTTTTGGTGCTTTGCTTTTTGGTTTAGTTCTGCTTGATTATCAATATAATGCATCGCTTTTTGAATGGTTTGAGCCAGCTCTTTTTGATAAAGGCCTGAGTCATAATAATTTCTCAGTTCATTTTTCACTAAAGTCAGATTTGGTGGATCTGCAAAAAGAGCATTTGAAGAAAGAAATACAGGGCTTAGAGTAATTGCAAAGAGAAATCGAGTGAATAAACTCTTCATTATTTATCCATTGGTTACAGAATGGTTGCAATTATATAAATGGGGAGGACTTTTGTCAAATTCAGTATTTTGCATTTATTTTACGTTTTGTGGTGTATGCTCTGTATCTAGGGAGCATATGGATAGCCTGTTCATCCTCAGTTATAATACCGGTTTATTCTGTTTAAATTGCCAGTCCTATGCATTTAAAGCAATTGAAGTTAGCCGGTTTTAAATCATTCGTTGATCCCACCGTGGTTCATTTTCCAAGTCAATTGGTTGCCGTTGTTGGTCCTAATGGTTGTGGTAAATCGAATATTATTGATGCAGTTCGTTGGGTGATGGGTGAAAGCTCTGCAAAAAATTTGCGTGGAGAATCGATGACGGATGTCATTTTTAATGGTTCCTCCAACCGTAAGTCTTTAGGACAAGCCTCAGTTGAATTGGTTTTTGATAACAGTCTTGGGCGTTTGACTGGGCCTTTTGCGAGTTATGGTGAGATCTCTGTAAAGCGTGTGGTGACTCGCGATGGTGATTCTTCTTATTACCTCAATGGCAGTCGTTGTCGACGCAAAGACATTACCGATATTTTTCTTGGCACTGGAGCAGGAGCTCGTGGTTACTCGATCATTGGACAAGGGACTATTTCTCAATTAATTGAAGCCAGACCTGAAGATTTAAGAGTGTTTCTTGAAGAAGCAGCAGGGGTGTCTAAATATAAAGAACGTCGGCGTGAAACCTTGCAGCGTATAGGCCATACTCGAGAAAATTTAACTCGTGTTGCAGACATTAGAGAAGAGCTGGACAAACAATTGCAACGCTTAGAGCGTCAAGCTAAAGCTGCTGAACGTTATTTGATTCTCAAGGAAGAAGAACAGTTCTGCCGCGCAGAAATTCTAGCACTTAAATGGCATGATTTTATTGGGCAACAAGAGTTAAAACAAAAGCAATTACAGGATTTAGCGGTAAGCCATGAACACCAACAAAGTGCATTGGCTAAAACCAATAAAGAGCGTGTTGTTTTGAATGAAACAGTGCACGATGTTGATGAGCAAACACAGCAAATTCAAGCAAGTTTTTACCAGTTGGGAACGGAAATTGCACGTTTGGAAGAAACTATTCAACAACAAACTCGTGAAAAGAAACGTTTAGAGCAGGATCAACAACAACTGCAAGCAGACTGGCAAGTTGCAGAGGAACAATTAAAACAGGATAAAGATGAGCTCCTGGAGTGTCAGCACAATGCAGAGGATTTAGCGGAACGATTAGAGCAATTACGGTCGCAATTTAAAGAGCAAGAACTCTATTGGCAAGAAACGCAAAAACAACAGATTCAATGGGATTTGCGTTGGCAGGAAATTCAAACCGTAACCAACACTTTGAAAAGAGAGTTTCAGGTTGCACAAGTCAATTCACACCATTTAGAAGAAAAGCACCAACAAACACTGTTACGATTAGAAAAACTTCAGTTGGAACACGAATCGCTTTCTATTTCTGATTTAGTGCAGACTAAAAAGGATGTGGAGGCACAACGACTTAAATTAATCACAGATCAAGAATTTGACGAACAGCAATTAAAGCAAAGTCAGGAAAATACCGAGCAATTACGCAATCAACTCCAGGAAATAGAGCAACAGTTGCATGCGTTGCAAGATGAGTTTCATCATACAAACAGCGAGTATGCTGCTTTGATGGCAGCGCAACGTGCTGCAAGACAAGGCATGCAGCACAACAAAAATGCCATTAAAGAATGGGAGGAAAAACCAAGATTAATGGATGTTTTACAGGTAGAAACTCAATGGCAATCCGCTTGTGAGCGTGTTCTTAGTGAGGATCTCAATGCGTATGTCTTGGAAACTTTTGATGAGTTATGGCCCCAACGAGCAATTTGTGAGCGACAAGGGGAGCATGTTGTTACTTTGAGAAAACGCGATGCAAAATTAGCCACACATCCACGCCTTGTCGATAAAATTCATGGGGAAATCACCGCAAGTGTTTATCCTTTAGAACATATTTATGCGGCAGAACATTTTGATGAGGCTTTAAGCTGGTTGCCTGAATTAGAGGCGTATCAGTCGATTATAACTCCTGATGGTTTTTGGTTGGGGCAGGGATGGGTAAAATTTGTTAACCATGATGGACAGGATGAGTTGGGTGTTCTTGCTCGGCAGCAAAAAATTACTGATTTATCGTCAATAGTCATCGCGCTACAGCAAAGAATTGATGTTTTGAGAGCCGAGCGTGATCAGAAACATCAAAAAGTACAACACAGTTTAAAAGAAAATGAATTACAGCAATTGAATGTTAATGCAAGCAATGAGGCATTAAGAACGAATACAGCAGCACTGCATGCAAATGAACAAGCAATTCTGCATGCGGAAAAGCAGGCCAATACCTTAGCTTTAGAATGTGAAGAATTGCAATTCCTGTTGGAAGAAACAGTAAGCGAGCAATGTACGATTAACGAGAAATTGCATAGCTTAGACGAGCAATGTCGTGATTCTGAGCAGCAACAGGAGCAATGTGCGCGCGAAAAGTTAGAATGGCAAGAAACGTTGTCCTTAAAAAATAAGCAAGTAGAGGAAGCACGTGCTGCGTTGCATTATGCTGAGCTGGAATACGATAGAGAAAAAAACAAAATTCACCAGCTGAGTGAACGAATTCAAAGAGAACAAGAACGTTTAAGCATTTTGCAGGAACGTGTAGAAAACTTGGCTTTACTTTGCTTGCAAACCGAAGGACCTGGAGCTGATCTTAAAGAACAATTGGATCTGCAATTGCAAAAACATAACGAAATTGAAACACAACTCACTTTAAGTAGAGAACAATTATCACAACTGAGAATGACTCTTGAAGAGTGTGAGAAAAATATTTTAAACTGTGATCTTGAGGTAAAGCGTATCCAGGAACTCATAGGCCAGGTCAGAATGGAAGAGCAAGCTTTAGAAGTACGGGCGAGCTCAGTGCACGAATCATTAGATGAGTTGGGATTACAAGCACAAGGATTGCTGGAGCACATACCTGAGGGCGTGACTCAAGGTTTGCGTGAAGATGATTTAATTGCTCTTTCTGAAAAAATCAAACGTTTGGGTGCAATTAATCTCGCTGCAATTGAAGAGTTTGCTACAGAGCAGCAGCGTAAATTGTATTTGGACGAACAATATAATGATTTAAACCAAGCATTGGCAACTTTAGAAACTGCCATTGAAAAAATGGATAAAGAAACTCGATTGCGTCTGGACAGCACTTTTGAAGAAGTAAACACTTCGTTTAAAGCACTTTTCCCACGCCTTTTTGGTGGCGGAAGAGCACAACTAGAATTGACTTGTGATAATCTGTTGGAAGCTGGTATTGTAGTAATGGCACAACCTCCTGGAAAACGTAACAGTACAATTCATTTGTTGTCCGGGGGAGAGAAGGCGATGACTGCTGTAGCATTAGTATTTGCTATTTTTCAGTTAAATCCTTCACCATTTTGTATGTTAGATGAAGTGGATGCACCTTTAGATGATGTAAACGTAGGGCGATTTTGCGCTTTAGTGAAAGAAATGTCACAATTCGTACAATTTCTTTTTATTACACATAATAAAGTGACTATGGAATTAGCAGAGCATTTGATTGGGGTAACTATGCGTGAACCAGGAGTATCTCGGCTAGTTGCGGTTGATGTAACACAAGCTTTGGCTATGGAGTAAATGATGCAGGCAAATTGGAGCTTAATTCTTAATGTCCTGTTGTTAATTGGCGTTATCGCAGCGATTTGGCGCTTAATGAAAGCGCGAAAACAGAGCTTAAATCCGGAACGCTATCAACCCAGTCCGCGTACTCAAGAGAAGCCTTCTTGTGACACACAAAGTTATAATGATGATATTATTGCAGTTCGTAAGATCAATATAGATCCTGCTCTTGGGAGTGAATCAGATGATCATGAAGAATTGCACTCTATAAAAAAAACAACCGCCAATTCATCAGTGCCTCGGTTGATGCCCCAAGATGAGCCAGAAGAAATTGAAATAAAGATAGAATCCAAACCTGCACCTAAGATGGAGCCAACGCCAAAGAAAGAAATGGAGGCTGCATCAAGCACAGATACCTATCCGGCGTTCATGTTGTTTTTACTTGCAAAAGAAAACAGACAATTTGCGGGATATGAATTATTACAAACAGTTTTGGCTGTCGGGTTACGCTTTGGTGAAGGGCAAGTATTTCATCGCCATCAGTTTTCTAATGGTCAAGGTCCAGTTTTATGCAGTTTGGCTGCAGCGACCGAGACTGGTGTTTTTGATTTACAGAATATAGGCGCGTTCAGCGTACGAGGCCTGTGTTTGTATATGCATTCCTCAAAAAATCAAGGCATTGATGTCGAACGATTTTCTGTGATGTTAGATACAGCAAAACAATTGAGCGAGGGTTTAGATGCTCATTTGCTTGATGATCAGCGTAAGCCTTTAACTGAAGAGCGTATTGCTCGTTACCAACGGCTATTACAAATCAATCAATCCCATTTTGCCTCAGCATAAGAAAACATGGCATACCATAGTGTAGCCTTGGCGCTGCACTTCTCCCAGTCGGTAATTATTTTTTAACTTTTGATGTAATTACCCGAATGGTTACTGAAAATGAACGGCCTAATTTCCCAGTTATGTTTTGTTTTCGCTCGGATGTGACTTTAATCGAGTGCTTTTACTGCCATTACCCCTTGAACTCTAAGCTCAAGTGTTAGTACACTAGACTTTTGGTAACATTTTAATATTATGAATCTAAATACTGTCGCTGCATTACTTGCCCAACCATGTCAGCTTAATGCTGAACTTACTGGTATTTCTACTGATAGTCGTGAACTAAAACCAGGTTGTTTATTTATTGCCCTTCGTGGTGAACGCTTCGATGGCCATGATTTTGTTAAAGAAGCAGAGGCACGTGGTGCTCTGGCTGTGGTGGTAAGTCACACGATAAATGGTGTGAGTATCCCTCAATTTGTTGTTCCAGATCCGATTCATGCTTTAGCAAAAATCGCAGCTGCGCATCGACACGATGTGCATTGCCCTGTAATTGCACTCACTGGATCTAATGGAAAAACGACAACGAAAGAAATGATAGCTGCTATTTTGCCTACTCCTTCACATGCTACTAAAGGCAACCTCAATAATCATATTGGCGCGCCATTAAGTGTCTTACAATTGAATAGCCAACATCGTTATGCGGTGTTTGAGTTGGGTGCTAATCATCCAGGGGAAATTACGCATACCGTTGCTGTAGTTCATCCTGATGTTACGCTGATTAATAACATTGCCCCGGCTCATGTGGAAGGGTTTGGCTCTATCGATGGAGTGGCTCGTGCTAAAGGTGAAATACATCAAGGTCTATCTGCTGCAGGAATTGCTGTAGTCAATGATGATGATGCTTATGCGCATTTTTGGGATGAATTATTAATTGATAAAAAAGTGCTTCGTTTTTCTATGGAGCATACCGCGGATGTCTATGCCCAAGATGTACAATTGGATGGTCTTGGTTGCGGTCAGTTTTCTTTAATTGTTCCTAATGGACGAGCTGAAATTCATTTAAAAGTTCCAGGGTTACATAATGTGCGTAATGCTTTAGCTGCTGCTGCGTGTTGTCATGCTGTAGGTATTTCTGTAAAAGACATCCAGCAAGGATTAAATGATTTTGGCGGTGTAAAGGGACGGTTAACCGTTCTTACAGGGAAAAATCAATCGATTGTGATTGATGATACCTACAATGCTAATTTACGCTCAGTTTTAGCTGCATTAGAAGTATTAGCAGAGCGTCCAGGAAAAAGGATCTTTGTTTTTGGCGACATGGGTGAGTTAGGTACTTGGGCGACCCAGCATCATCAGGAAGTTGGATTAGCGGCACGCCGTTTGGGCATCGATTTCTTATTCACTTGTGGTGCTCACAGTAAATTAGCGGCAGAGTCATTTGGTGCCGGTGCAGAACATTTTGCGAGCCAGGATCAACTGGTGCAAAACTTAATGGGGCAATTGTCACCAGATACTGTTGTTTTAGTTAAAGGATCACGATCCAGTGCGATGGGAAAAATTGTGCACCAGCTTGTGTAAATGGTTTATCCATCGATAACTGAGGTTGGCTTAGGAATTTTTTTATAGAATACTGAATGGTATTTATGTTTATGGTATGCTTGGCCACTTTTTGGCCCATTAACCTGTTGGGCGATATTTTAAAATAAGAGGAACAATTATGCTCTACTGGCTAACGCAGTTATTTCAAGGACAATATCATGCGTTACGAGTTTTTCAATACCTGACTTTTAGATCCATTTTAGCTTCTTTGACCGCGCTTATTGTAGGATTAGTATGCGGCCATTTAATGATTCGTTGGTTACGTGGTTTGCAAATCGGTCAAATGGTTCGAGACGATGGACCACAAACACATCTATCCAAAGCAGGAACCCCGACTATGGGGGGCGTGTTGATTTTACTCGCAATAACAGTAAGCTGTTTACTTTGGGGGGATTTGCAACAGTCCAGTTTATGGCTCGTTCTCTTAGTCACTTTAGCAAATGGAGTTGTGGGTTGGGTTGATGATTATCGCAAATTGGTTTTAAAAAACAGTAAAGGGCTACCTGCGCGTTGGAAGTATTGTTGGCAATCAGTAATTGCATTGAGTGCGGTCATTTATTTGTACATGCATGCTGCTTTACCCGTGCATACCCAATTGACAATCCCTTTCTTTAAGACACTCACAATAGGTTTAGGGATTTTCTTTCCTGTTTTAGGCTATTTTGTAATTGTTGGAAGCTCTAATGCAGTGAATTTGACTGATGGATTGGATGGTTTGGCCATCATGCCAATTGTCATGGTTGCTGGGGCATTGGGTATTTTTGCTTATGCATCGAGCAATTCAGTTTATGCGCCATACTTGGGCATACCTTTTGTTCCCAATACAGGTGAACTGACGATTTTTTGCTCTTCTATCGTTGGCGCAGGGCTTGGTTTTCTTTGGTACAATAGTTATCCGGCCCAAGTGTTTATGGGGGATGTTGGTTCTTTAGCTTTAGGAGCCGCTTTAGGAATTGTTGCTGTAGTGATTCGAGAAGAGTTGGTTTTATTAATGATGGGTGGTTTGTTTGTTATTGAAACAATATCCGTTATTCTACAGGTAGGTTATTTCAAATATACGCATGGTAAACGTTTGTTTCGAATGGCACCTTTGCATCATCATTTTGAGTTAAAGGGATGGTCAGAACCTAAAATCATCGTCAGATTTTGGATTATTACAGTTGTATTTGTATTATGCGGATTAGCTACTTTAAAACTTCGATAGGGAAGGTACACTCATGAATCCTCCTTTGTATTTAGTTGCTGGTTTGGGTAAAACTGGGATGTCGATAGCGCGATATTTACGTAGAAAGAATAAGCCATTTATTGTTTTTGATACGCGTGCAGACGCTCCTGGTCTGGTTCAATTTGCCAAAGAATTCCCAGACATACCTGTTTATGCACAACACATCCACGATGATGTGGTTAATAAGGTATCCGATATCATTACAAGCCCAGGCTTATCTTTAGATACGCCTTTTCTAAAAAAAGCGATGCAAGCAGGTATCGATGTTTATGGCGATGTAGAATGTTTGGCGCGTGAAATCCATGCCACAGTAGTTGCCATTACTGGGACCAATGGAAAATCAACAGTGACCACTTTAGTGGGTGAAATGGCTAAAGCAGCCGGATATAAAGTCGCTGTGGCTGGAAATATTGGCACGCCTGTTCTTGATATGCTTGATGATGAGCATCAATATGACTTATGGGTTCTCGAGTTGTCCAGTTTTCAACTGGATTTAACGTATTCTTTAGCTCCTGTTGCAGCTACGATTCTCAATGTAAGTCCTGATCATTTAGACAGACATCATACTATGCAGGCTTATATCCAAGCCAAGCAGCGAATATATCATGAAGCTCAAGTTGCATTATATAATCGAGATGACACGTATACTGTTCCTGTAGCTGCAATGAAGCATATTTCTTTTGGCAAAGATGCTCCGGAAGAAAACAACTGGGGTTTGCTCACTCAGAAAGATAAAATATACTTGGCGAAAGGTAATACTTGCTTTTTACCTGTTGAATCTGTATTAATCAAAGGAGTGCATAATTGGCTTAATGCACTTGCTGCTTGTGCTTTGGCTGATGCGGCTGGTATTTCCCATCAACACATCATCCAGGCGTTAACTACATTTACTGGGTTATCGCACCGGTGCCAATGGGTGCGTACTCTTGATGGTGTAGATTGGATAAATGATTCAAAAGGAACAAATATTGGTGCAACAATCTCTGCTATTAATGGAATAGGAGGTTCTATGCAAGGAAGAATTGTACTTATTGCGGGTGGACAGGGAAAGGGAGCTGATTTTAAAGATTTGGCGCAACCCATTGCTGATTTTGTAAGATCCATCGTTTTAATTGGCGAAGATGCAGATAAAATAGAGGCTGCATTGGCTGATGTAGTTCCCGTAGCGCGTGCTTCCTCATTAGATAATGCGGTGGCTGTCGCGAAAGCTCAAGCGAAACCAGGTGATGTCGTTTTATTGTCTCCTGCTTGTGCGAGCTTGGATATGTTTCGCGATTTTAATCACCGAGGTGAGGCCTTTACTTCTTTAGTCAGTGAGTTGTAAATCGATGCGACCAAGACATTTGAATCAAAGAGGTAAACCAGTCAGTAGGCCCATTTCACTGTATGATAAATGGCTGATGAGTGTTGTTATTGGATTGATGATTGTTGGACTGATGATGGTGGCTTCAAGCTCAGTCATGATTTCTACCAAATACTTTCATCAGCCATTTCATTTTTTGATTCGTCAAGCGTGTTATTTATTTGCTGGCTTAATGGTCGCCTTAGTTATTGTTAGAACCGACAGTAGTTTTTGGGAACGCATTAGCATGCCTATGTTAATTATTTGTTTGCTGATGTTGCTCATCGTACTTGTTCCAGGAATTGGTAGAACAGTTAATGGCAGCAGAAGATGGTTAGCATTTGGACCTATCGGTGTTCAAGTATCAGAGCTTGCCAAAATCACCATGATTTTTTATCTCGCTGGCTATTTAGTGCGTCAACAAAAAGCAGTCAGTAATAGCATTTTAGGTTTTATTAAGCCGATGATGATTTTAGGTGTGGTTTCAGTATTGTTATTACTTGAACCTGATTTTGGCGCTACAGTCGTTATTTCAGGTACAGTGATGGCGATGTTGTTTTTAGCTGGTGTAAAATTACGTTATTATATAGGCTTGATGTGTGTAGTAATGGGGGCGCTCGCTTTTTTGGCGGTTTCATCTCCTTATCGGGTTGCTCGTTTAACCGCATTTTTAGATCCTTGGGCAGATCAGTATAATAGTGGTTATCAGTTGACTCAATCGCTTATTGCTTTTGGGCGAGGGGGCTGGTTTGGCGCTGGTTTGGGAGAAAGTATCCAGAAGTTGTTGTACTTACCTGAAGCACATACTGATTTCTTGTTTGCTGTTTTAGCTGAAGAATTAGGTCTAGTGGGTATTCTAATGGTGATGGCATTATACAGCATCTTGGTTATTAGAGGCTTTACTATTGCTTATAATGCACATGCTCAAGAACGGCTTTTTGCATCGTATACTGCTTATGGTTTGACTTTTTGGTTGGGCTTACAGGCAGCTATTAATATGGGTGTCAACTCGGGTTTGCTGCCAACAAAAGGATTAACTTTGCCATTAATGAGTTATGGCGGTGCGAGTATGGTTATTAATTGTATTGTAATTGCGTTATTATTGCGCATTGATCATGAAAATCGTTGGCAAGCCCTTGGATTGGGATCGTTGTCAACATAAGGAGGATGTGTGGGTAATTCAGGACAATTTATATCTTCAAGGATGGGCTGTGTAGAACAAATACATTTTGTTGGTATTGGTGGTGTAGGTATGTGTGGTATTGCGGAAGTATTACACAATCAAGGATATCGTATTACAGGTTCTGACTTGGGTGAAGGAAGTACGGTACAAAGATTAAAATCTTTGGGTATTCCTGTCTATAAAGGCCATAAGGCAGAACACATCAATGGTGCTGATGTTGTTGTTCGTTCTTCTGCAGTCGGTATGGATAATCCTGAAATTGCAGCCGCACGAGAGCAAATGATTCCTGTAATTCCACGCGCTGCGATGCTTGCTGAGTTGATGCGGTTTCGCCATGGTATCGCTGTAGCAGGAACGCATGGTAAAACGACTACTACAAGTTTGGTAAGCAGCATACTCGCTGAAGGTGGTTTTGACCCAAGTTTTGTGATCGGTGGCAAATTAAACAGCTTGGGAGTGAATGCGCAACTGGGCCAATCGCCTTATTTTGTTGTTGAAGCAGATGAAAGTGATGCATCATTTTTATTCTTAAAACCCATGATGGCCATAGTGACCAATATTGATGCTGATCATATGGGGACCTATGAGAATGATTTCGACAAGTTAAGAACTACGTTTCTTGAATTTTTGCATCACTTGCCCTTTTATGGTGTAGCTGTCGTATGCTGTGATGATCCTGAGGTGCGGAAGATTCTTTCTGCAATAGAAAGACCTACGCTAACCTACGGATTTAGCGAAGAGGCACATTATCGTGCAGTTGACTGGACGCAGAATGAGTTAATTAGTGCTTTTACGGTAATTCGGCCAGCTCCTCACTCTGAATTAAAAATCGAATTTCAGTATCCAGGTCGTCATAATGTACTCAATGCTTTGGCTGCCATTGCAATTGCGACGCAATTGGGCGTTGATAATGCGTCCATTATGAATGCGTTAGCAAAATTTCAAGGAGTTGGGCGTCGTTTTCAAATGTTAGGTGAGAAAAAATTTGAAAACGGATCGGCGATTGTTGTTGATGATTACGGTCATCATCCTCAAGAAATTCTCTCAACCATCGATGCATTTCGTCATGTTTGGCCAAACAAGCGCTTGATCCACGTATTTCAGCCTCATCGCTATACACGAACTGAATCGTTACATGATCAATTTGTCGATGTGTTAAGCCTTGCTGATGCGCTGTTTTTATTTGATATCTACTCCGCAGGTGAGCCCGAAATTCCTGGAATAACGAGTGAAAATCTAGCGAAAAAGATTAGAAATAATGACAAGAATGTAACGCTCGTCAATGAACAGTCACTCAAAACAATGTTGGATCACTTTGTTAAAGATGGTGATGTTATTCTAATGCAAGGTGCTGGAAGCATAGGTCAAATTGCCGTGAATTTAATGAAAGAAATCTGAGAGGCTGCATGAAGGCAACTGAGAATAATTGCACTCTTCAAGGTGAATTTAAAGGCACGTTGCTTTATAATGAGCCTTTTGCAGAATATACTACATGGCGAGTAGGTGGTTATTATTAACCACCAAGGATCAGCAACGGCTTCTGATATTGAAGCATTGATCCATTTGGTGCAAACTAAAGTTCGTGAGCAGACAACAATTGAGTTGATGCGCGAAGTACATATTATCGGAGACTGTTAATGTCTAAGCTTATCAACCTGGTTCTACTTTATGGTGGAAAATCTGGCGAGCATGAAATTTCATTGATTTCAGCCGCGTCTGTTCTTGCGCATTTAGATGCCGAAAAATACAACATCATTCCTATTGCCATGGATAAAGATGGGCTGTTTCATTTGCATCAGTACCAAGATTTACTGACCTATAAAGAAAAACTTCCTGTAGCTACTGAGCGTTCAAAACCTTTGGTCAGCTTACTTATTAACGGGCGTTTCTCTGTTGATGCTGATGTTGTTTTTCCTGTAGTTCATGGACCTTTATATGAAGACGGTTGTTTGCAAGGGATGCTGGAGTTATCAGGTGTTGCCTACGTGGGCTGTGATGTATTGTCCTCTTCGATTGGAATGGATAAGGATATGGCCAGACGTATTGTCTGTGTTAATGGTTTAAAATCAGCAAATTACAAGATTTTTTCATGGCATACATCTCCAGATGAACGACAACGATTTTGTCAGGAAGTTGCAGAGGAGTTCGGTTGGCCATTATTTGTTAAACCGTGTGCCATGGGCTCAAGTGTTGGTATCCATAAAGCAAAAAATATGGATGAACTTTTAGTTGCTGTGGATGATGCGTTACGTTATGACGAAGAAATTTTAGTTGAATCATTTGTTCAAGGGCGAGAAATTGAGTTATCAGTACTGGAGGGTGCTGTACCCTCAGATAAGCCAAGAGTGAGTATCGCAGGAGAGATTCGTGTCAACCATCCTGATGGGTTCTATTCGTACTCTGCAAAATACTTAGAGAGCGGTCAAACTGATCTTATTGTACCAGCTCCTTTAAGCGAAACCTTATATGAACAATTGAGGCAAGCATCTGCAGATATTTTCACTCGCTTAAAATGTAAGGGAATGGCGCGTGTGGATTTTTTTGTTAATGATAAGACAGAGACAATCTATTTTAATGAAATAAATACTTTACCCGGTTTTACTTCAATTAGCATGTATCCAAAGTTGTGGCAGGAGAGTGGCTTATCTTATCCTGAGTTGCTTGATGAGTTGATTCGTATTGCGATGGTACATCAGAATTGTCGGAAACACTTGGTAACCAATTATCTGTGAATGTCATGAATAAAAATAGGGATATTGATTCTGGAAGGTTAAGTTATGTTTTTTGGCTCTTGTTTTTAATTTTGAGTGCTCTTTTTTTGACATGTCGATTAGGTTATTACTACGTGTCTGATGCAGAACGCTTCCCAATTAATACAATCAAAGTTGCTGCAAATTATGAGCACGTGACGCATAAAGAATTAGAAAGTGTCTTATCAAAATATTTAAGTGACAGTTTCTTTACGCTACCTGCAAATGAATTGCAGGATGAATTAAATGCGATGAATTGGATTGATACGGCTACATTAGAGCGTGTCTGGCCGGATACATTGAAGATAAAGCTTGTTGAAAAAAAACCGGTTGCGATATGGAATAATGCACTAATGACAGAGGGCGGTCGATTATTTAATGAAGGACTCGTATCTGAGGATTTAAACATCCCGCGATTAAAAGGACCGGTTGCTCAGCAAACAGAAGTCTTACACGTTTATGAAAAATTGAGTAAGATATTATCAACATATAGCTTAAACGCTACTGGACTGTATTTAAGGGAAAACCAATCTTGGGTATTGCAACTAGGCAATGGAATAAAAATTTACTTAGGAAAGAAAGAGTTAGAGGAGCGATTGCTGCGTTTTTGTAAAGCATACCCGGCGGTATTTGCGGCAAAAATTGAGCAGTTGGCTAGCGTGGACTTGCGCTATCCACGTGGTATGGCAGTGCAGTGGAAACAACAAACGGAACGATAATGGCAAAAAAAATAGAAAAAAATATTATCACTGGATTGGACATTGGAACTTCAAAAATTATTGCACTGATTGGTGAGGTTACAGCGGATGGTGCAATAGAAATTATAGGAATCGGTCGTCATCCATCGCGAGGATTGAAGCGTGGCGTTGTCGTTGATATAGAGGCTACTGTAAATTCGATTCAACGTGCTGTTCAGGAAGCTGAACTGATGGCCGGATGTGAGGTAAGAACGGTTTACGCAGGTATTGCAGGTAGTCATATACGCAGTTTAAATTCGCATGGAATCGTCGCAATCCGAGATAAAGAAGTGTCTCAAGCTGACGTAGAGCGAGTCATTGATGCTGCAAAAGCAGTAGCCATTCCTGCGGATCAAAAAATTCTTCATGTGTTACCTCAAGAATTTATTATCGATCATCAAGACAGTATTCGCGAGCCTATCGGTATGGCTGGGGTTCGGCTAGAATCACGGGTACATATTGTTACTGGTTCTGTAAGTGCTGCACAAAATATAGTGAAATGCGTGCGCCGTTGTGGTTTAGACGTAAATGACATTATTCTGGAGCAACTTGCGTCAAGCCATGCGGTGCTTACGGAAGATGAAAAAGATTTAGGCGTGTGTCTGATTGATATCGGTGGTGGTACTACAGATATTGCAATTTTTTCAGAAGGCGCAATCCAACATACTGCAGTCATTCCCATCGCGGGTGACCAGGTGACTAATGATATCGCTATGGCTTTGCGTACGCCTACCAAAGCAGCAGAATCCATTAAATTGAATCACGCGTGTGCATTAACTGAGTTGGCAAACCCAAATCAAATGTTAGAGGTTGCTAGTGTGAATGACAGACCAGGAAGAAAAATTTCAGCTAAAGCTTTATCAGATGTCGTAGCAGCACGCTATGAAGAATTATTTACTTTAGTACGTAATGAGTTACGTCGCAGCGGTTTTGAAGACAGAATGGCTGCCGGGATCGTTCTTACTGGTGGTGCCGCAAATGTAAGCGGAGGTATTGAGCTTGCAGAGCTCTGTTTTGAAATGCCAGTAAGAAAAGGTTGTGCTCATCATGTTTCTGGTTTGGCGGAGGCTACTGAAAATCCTTCTTTTGCAACAGGTGTTGGATTGTTATTGCATGGTTATCAACAGCAATACGAGTCAAACTACACTGTTCCTGCAATGAGTGAGAGTACTCAGAGTTTATGGGCACGTATGAAAGAATGGTTCCAGGGTAATTTTTAGGTTAAAACACAATTCGGTAGTTGATTCTCTTGTAAGTTTCTGCTGTCGAGTTTAAAAGATTAAACATATGAGGGGAGCAGGGTTATGTTTGAATTAATGGAAGGCCAGCATCATGGCAGTAATAATGCAGTAATTAAGGTCGTTGGCGTTGGCGGCGGCGGCGGCAATGCGGTTGCGCATATGGTTGCAGAAAATATTGATGGTGTTGAGTTTATCTGTGCTAATACAGATGCACAGGCACTAAGAGGCTCTAACGCAAAAATACACATTCAGCTGGGTGAAGAGCTCACCAAAGGGTTAGGTGCTGGTGCGAACCCACAAATAGGGCGCGAAGCAGCAGAAGAGGATAGAGACCACATTAGAGAAATTTTGAGTGGTGCAGACATGGTATTTATTACCGCCGGGATGGGGGGCGGAACAGGGACTGGTGCAGCACCTGTTTTTGCGGAAATAGCAAAAGAATTAGGAATTTTAACGGTTGCTGTGGTGACCAAACCATTTTCGTTCGAAGGCAAACAACGTGCTTTGGCCGCCGAAGAAGGAATCCGTCGTCTTGCAGATCATGTTGATTCTCTAATTACTATCCCCAATAACAAGTTACTTAGTGTTCTTGGCAAAAACATTAGTCTTCTCAATGCATTTAAAGCAGCGAATAATGTTTTACTTGGAGCAGTGAAAGGGATCTCTGATTTAATTACACGTCCTGGCTTAATTAACGTTGATTTTGCAGACGTACGTACGGTCATGTCGGAAATGGGTATGGCAATGATGGGAACAGGAAGCGCAGTAGGCGAGCAAAGAGCCCGTCAGGCCGCTGAAGCAGCGATCGCGTCTCCTTTATTGGAAGATGTAAATTTTTCAGGCGCTCGCGGCATTCTCGTCAATATTACTGCCGGTCTTGATATGTCAATCGGTGAGTTTGAAGAAGTTGGCGATGTCGTTAAAGAATTTATCTCTGATGATGCAACTGTGGTTGTTGGAACAGTCATTGATCCTGAAATGACAGATGAAATGCGTGTAACAGTTATTGTGACAGGTTTAGGTGATGCACGACAACGTCATAAACAAGCACAACCACAACACGATCATCGCGCGCGTTTGATTGAATCAACACGTAGTGATGGCTCATTAGACTATCAACAATTAGAACGACCCGCTGTTGTTCGCAAGCAAGCACAGTCGGGCATGTCTTCTGCTGCGAAACAAAATGGTGACAGTGTCCCTGATGTTGACTATCTTGATATCCCTGCATTCTTGCGTCGTCAAGAAGAGGTTTAAATCATTTATTTCCTTCTTTTGCTATGCAAGAGAAGGAATATTTGCACATTTTATGTAAAAATAATTAGACTAAATAATAAAATATTGATACGATCACGTAGTTTTGCGTGCAAAATAAAAAAATTAAAAATTGATATGATGAGGAACAAGGTGAGCGCTGAATGACAAAACAAAGAACTCCTAAAAAGGTAATCCAGGCAACTGGTGTAGGATTGCATTCCGGCGAAAAAGTGCTGTTAACCTTGAGACCCGCTCATGTAAATACAGGTATCGTATTTAGACGTGTAGACCTTTCACCTGTGGTAGAAATCCCGGCTTCTTATGAATATGTTGGTGATACCATGCTTTGCACCACGCTGCATCATGGACCAATTAAAATTGCTACTGTTGAACATTTGCTTTCGGCTCTAGCAGGCTTAGGTATTGATAATGCATACATCGATGTAAATGGCCCAGAATTACCTATTATGGACGGTAGTGCCGCTCCTTTTGTCTTTTTAATTCAATCGGCTGGTATCCGTGAACAAAATGCACCTAAAAAATACATACGCATTCTGAAGCCGATTCGTGTAGAAGATCATGGGAAATTTGTTCGATTTAATCCTTATAATGGATATAAAATTTCTTTTACTATCGATTTTGATCATCCTGCGTTTAATGATAAGCCGCAAACAGTGAGTTTTGATTTTTCAACAACGTCATATGTGAAAGAAGTATGTCGTGCACGGACCTTTGGCTTCATTTCTGATTATGAAAAATTAAGAGAATGTGATCTGGCTAAAGGGGGTAGTTTGGATAATGCCATTGTTGTTGATGATTATCGTGTGCTTAATGACGATGGACTCCGTTTTGAATCTGAGTTTGTTTCTCATAAAGTGTTAGATGCAATTGGCGATCTTTATCTGTTAGGATCTAGTCTAATTGGTGCTTTTGAAGGCTATAAATCAGGCCACGAGTTGAACAACAGATTATTACGAGAGTTAATGGCGCGACAAGACGCATGGGAATATACTTATTTTGATAGGGAAGAATACCTTCCTGCAATGCATACTGAATTTTATCCAATCGAAGCATAACTAAGAAATTCTCCTGGACCAAAAGATACCGTTCACCCAAGCTATAATACTACGATATACTCAATAAGATACGTGGATCCATTATTGATTTCTTGGGGCTAATCTTAAGAATTTAACAAAGAGTATCCGTTTAGAGGAGCCTTTCTTCCGTTAATGGAAGAGGGGCTTGTAAAGATTATTTCTTTATTTGCGGCGAACGGCTACAACAAACAGAGTAACTCATTAGCATAGGAGTTGTGACATGCAATTTAATATCAGTCTTTTAACTTTTGCTTTGTTCTGCAATGCTACGGTATTTGCAGCAGATGTTGATTCTCAAAAAAGCGCACCTGGAGAAGCATTGCATCTGAATTGGCGTGATACCAATCTTTATCCGGGGGAGAACTTTTATTCTTATGCGAATGATAATTGGAAAAAAAATAACCCTATTCCTCCTGACTATTCAAGCTGGGGAAGTTTTAATATAGTCAATGAAAAAGTCCAAAATATTATTCATCAAATGCTCATTGCTGCTGCAAAAAATACGAAAGCAAAACAAGGAAGCATTGAGCAAAAAGTTGGGGATTTTTATTACAGTGGAATGGATGAGGCCAGCATTAATCAATTAGGTCTGAAACCATTACAGCCTGAGTTTGATCGGATTAATAAACTGAATAATCTCGTGGATCTACAAAATGAAATTGCACACTTACACCAAATAGGCGTAGATGTATTTTTTAATTTTGGCAGCATGCAGGATTTTAAAAACAGTAAAAAAATGATTGCCGCAGCAGCACAGGGAGGCTTGGGATTACCTGATCGTGACTATTACTTAAAAGATGATGCCAAGTTTAAACAAGTTCGAGATGCATATGTAAATCATATAGCGAAAATGTTCGAGTTATTAGGTGATGTTCCAGACAAAGCAGCAGCAGAAGCCGATACAGTGATGAAGTTAGAAACACAAATGGCTAAGGCTTCAATGTCACAAGTGGAGCAACGCGATCCTCATGCGGTTTATCATATTATGGATAGAGCACAATTAGCTCAAGCCACTCCTAATTTTTCTTGGCCAGCTTATTTTGCAGCGATGGGAAAAAGTAATATCGAAAGCATGAATTTAGCAATGCCTGCGTTCTTTAAGGACATGGGTACCCAATTAAAAAACATTCAACTCGATGACTGGAAAACCTATTTGCGCTGGCATTTAATTGATTCCTTTGCTTCTTATTTATCTAATCCTTTCGTAGAGCAAAATTTTAAAATGGTTGCTGTTCTTACGGGCACTGAAAAAATATTACCTCGTTGGAAGCGCGTTGTAGGTACGGAAAATGGCGCTTTAGGTTTTGCCATTGGTAAGATGTATGTGGACCGTTATTTTTCTGCAGAAGATAAGAAAAAAGCCTTAGAAATACTTAAAAACATTCGCAAGGTGTTACGTGAAGACATCAGCACATTATCCTGGATGACTCCTGAAACACGTCAAGCCGCATTAAAAAAATTGGATTTAATGGAAGACCGTGTGGGCTATCCTTCAAAATGGTGGGATTATTCTTCACTGAAAATTGATAGAGGTCCTTATGTACTCAATGTCATTAGAGCCAATCAGTTTTTAACTCAGCGTGATCTGGATAAAATTGGTAAGCACATCGATCGAACTGAATGGGGAATGACACCACAAACCATTAACGCATATTACGACCCATCAATGAATAATTTGAATATTCCTGCAGGAATTCTTCAATCACCCTTTTTTGATCCTAATGCACCAGCAGCAGTAAACTATGGGGCGATTGGTTTTATCATGGGACATGAAGTGACGCATGGATTTGATGATCAGGGGGCGCAATTTGATGGACAGGGTAATTTAAAAAATTGGTGGACTCCACGTGATTTAGAGAAGTTTCATGCTGCGACTCAATGCATTGTGGATCAATTTTCAAAATATACTGTGAATGGCTATTTACACGTACAAGGGAAATTGGTTGTTGGTGAGGCTACAGCTGATTTAGGCGGACTGACGCTTGCATATAGAGCGTTTAAACGTTCTAACGAATATAATAATGCGCCAACAATTGATGGGGTAACACCCGAGCAACAATTCTTTTTGTCAGTTGCACATGTCTGGGCAAGAAACGTTAGACCCCAACAGTTACGTAATCAGGTCACTATTGATCCTCATCCTCCAGAAGAATTTAGAGTCGATGGAAGCCTGGCAAATATGCCGCAATTTCAAGAAGCGTTTCATCTTCCCAACACCAGTATTATGGTGAATAAAAAACGTTGTGTTATTTGGTGACAGTGCGTTGGAATATATGGATAATAGTGAAACGATTTGAAAAAATAATAAATATATTGTCGGGGATATAAATGACTAAAGAAGAAATGATTTGTCGCATTGTGCGGTATTTTACCAAAAAACCAAGTAACCAAAAAACCTGTTGTCACTAATGAGTGTTGCGTTAGCAGCTGTATTACATTATAAAAATAAACGGGTGATTGAGTATTTTTGTTCTTATCACCCTGAATCAACATCAGCAGATGCTGAACTTTTATTTACCGATTTACTTGCCTGGTTATGGCTAAACCAACACAGAGCATGGTTAGGTAAAAAAACCTACCTTTTTGGTCCTTTACTTATTCTGGATGAGATGTGGCATTCATTCATTCTGCATACGCGCGATTACTTCAACTTTTCAATGCATTATTTTGATGCCTATGTTCACCATGATGTGGAACCTATAGGTTTTGAGCACATGATGAAGGAAGAAGAGTTAACGGACTATGTACAAGATTGCTTTACTCATTTGGGACAAGAGTGGGTGACGCGTCGTTTTGAAGTCGCTCTTCTTGAACCAATTCATTAATTTTTTCTGTTTAATTGAATCTGCTGCTAAATCTAGAAGCGGTTATGGAACAGCCTGGTCTATGAATGAATTCAATTATTTCCATCAGCCAAATGCAACAACGCCTTTTGCAATGGTTCGTAGGTGCATTGTTGGCTTTCGCTAATAATCGTTGCTTTGGCTTTTTCAGATAAAACATGTTTTTGTAGTGGGGTTGATTTTTCATAGTGAATTGTGGGTTCAACAACAGCCACTTTGATCGAGGTCAGTTGGTACATTCCTGCTTCTTTACGCAATCTGTCGCGCAGCTCAGGTAGCGCATAACGTAGTTGTGATGCCCAAGCAGCATTAGTTGTGGTCAGGATCAAACATCCTTTGTTAAAACTCCCCACATGGCATTCTTTGCCTAAATTATCAGGAAGCAAAAGTTTGACTTTATTGGCAAGTTCTTCCAATTGAACAGAACGTTGGCAAATATCTGCTAGTTGTTTGTTAAGGCAATGACTGATTGAACGCATTTTTATTCGTCTAAGTAAAACATTTAATGAGATTAGTATAGAATAGCAAATTCTCGTTAAATGCAATATCATAAATTTTATATTCGTTCATGGTGAGCGATTACTCATTTTTAGCTGACAATACTGGATCATAGGTGAATCAATGTTTGATAGGTCTTACGACGATAATGTTATCTTTTTTACGCGCTTGAACTGGATTATATTTTTTTGGCCTGTTGCGGCCTTATGTGGTGCTTTAGCAATAGTTTATTACGTAGAACCCTTACGTCAAATTGGCTATGGTTTAGCCGCTTTTTCCTTATTATGGGTTGGAATAACCTGGATGACGTATTATTTTTCTTCGATTACGATTAAACGAAATCAATTGATCATTCGTACAGGGGTGCTCGTCAGACAAACAATTGATATTCCATTAAGTAAAATTGAAGCAATTGACATCCGTCAATCGATTCCTGGTAGTGTATTTAGTTACGGTACGGTTTCTATTACAGGTACAGGTGGTACTCGCCGTATCATTAATTTTTTACATAATCCGCTTACATGCAGACGTTATATTGAGCAACTAATAGGTGAGCTGCATCGAAATACTTAGATGCACTGCACTCATAATAAAGGAATTGTGGTTCGATATGCCAGGTTGTTCTCAGTAACTTGATTACATCTTCGCCTACGCCCAGCGGCTTGTTCGTGTGGTCTAGTGTTTTAGCGAAGATATCTAGCTCCAGCGGATAAGCAGCTGGACGTAGAAGTATAGGTTTTAAGCGATGCGAAGAAGAGTCAGTTGCAAGTAACTGGTGGGCTTTTGACTCAATGTATTCGATTCATAATGTACTTTGCATTTTTGCACTTGCTTTTTGTGCCTGGAACAATGTCCTAAATTCAGTATCCAAGTGTGCTTTATGAGATTGCATTGGCGAACACTCCGATTGGAACAACTTATTTAAATACCAGGATTCTGCCACATTTGTATCCCACTCCGAAATCACTCCTGGATTCGTTTTATTTTGAGTTGCTTCTACTTTCGAGCCTGCTGCTTGATCTTCTTCACTTATTCCTGCTGCAGCGCCTTGTAAATTATGGCGATTATAGGCTCTGTCCATACATTCTTGTAATTGAGCCAATGTGCCTTTACCATTAATGATGTTTTTTAGGGCTTTTTTAAGATTGCTTTCTTCTCTAGATAAATCACTCTCAGGGCGAGAGTCAATACTTTTTAACAACTCTACTCGTCCTGATACCGCTTGATACCGTTCATTCGCACTTTTACAGCCCGTCATGGACATTGGTTCAACAAAAACAGACAACGTTTGGGCTAACATACCAAATTGGGGGTTGCGATGTGCGTTTTTAGCATACATTTTAAATAAGGCTTTCACGGCAAGAGTATTTAGACTGTCGCTAGCGTGATTTTCGATGGGAACTTGATTCCATAACTCTTTGCGTTGGTCTAATATGCTTTTTACGATACGACCAGTGTCTGTCTCGTGAAAATAGGGACTCCCTTTTTCGATTTCAGGTAAAAAAGATAAATATTTTTTATGGGTAAAAGAATAAGTAGCATCCAGATCATGACGGACTGTATAAGAAAATAAGCCACTGTAATGATGTAGGGTAGATAATAGAGCCATGTCAGTCATTAGGGTTACTTCACCGGTGACTTCAGCAAATGCATTATCGTCGAGTTTATTCGTATGTTGATTTACAGGAATATTTTGCAGATAAACTAAGGCTTGAGAGTTACCTGCGTTCATTTGCTGTAAGTTATATAAATGGTCTCCTTGCACGATGTAGTTGGCACTGAGTCTTTGTCTATTTTGCAATTCAATGCCAGGAAGAACGTCATAAATGGCTGTGTGTAATGAAGTGAGCAAGTTATAAATCATGGGTCCATGGCTATGAGTCGTCTGGCTTTTAAAAATGGAGTGATCTTCACGTAATTTTGCCGCGACATCTTTAATTCCAATCTCGGATGAGGCTTCTTTAACGGCTATATACGGGACTCGAGCTTCCGTTGTTTGTGTCTTACATGGAATTACAGTGCCATCAGGTTTGTATTGATTTCTATAAAGAAGACGGAATGCCTGATTTTTTTTGCCTAGCGTTTTGTCATGTGCTGTTTGCTCGGTTCCACTAATTCGTACAACAGTTTGATTCCGTGCATCGCTATGCAGATAGTCCAAACCTGTGGCTGTAGTGCTTGTGAAATCATGTTGTTCTAACTCTTCTGCTTGTGCTTGCCAATCGGTGTCAGGATAAGATTCGCATACTAATTGAACCAATGTCCATCGACATAAAGGAGCAAGGCGCTTGCGAGCGAGATTTAACTCGCGGTTGAGTTCAACGAGGTTCAGTGTACCATGATGCGAGGCTCTTTTGAGTGCGGCTTTAAATTCATCTCTTACAAGAGCATTGATCTCAATTAATAAGTTCCCTCGTAATTCAGCCTCCAATGGTTCGGTTGTTTTTGTTTCTAATACACGCAAACAAAGTAAAGCGTGCATCGCCATTTCTTCTTGCAGTTTGATAATGCTGGAGCGACCAGCAGAGCTCATTAATTGCTCACCTGTGCGTTCGTCTCCGACCCACTCAATGAATTTCTTGGTTAATTCAGGATGCTGTTTGATGTCTAAATTACATAAAGTTGGATTGGTAATTTTTGCACCAAGTAATGTTTTGACGTAGTGCTCGGCTGAAATTCCTTCTTTTTTCGTTTCCCCTGTTTGTTCAAGAACGTAGCTAAGAATTTTTTGATAATCTCCATCCTTTAAGATCAAAAAAAGCATTACGTGCCCTTGAGGATCAAAAACTGGTTTTGTCGAAAGATTGGCGACAATTAAACCTTGTTGAATGAGGTATTGTTGATATATTGCTTCTGCGATACGTTGCTTTTTATGGTGTTCATCTACCAAAAACTGTGCTTTTGCTTGCATTTTTATGAATACATCACCTACATATTGGGTAAAATGCGAAGCGTTTTGTTGCGCAGGTGATTCAAGGACCTCTTTAACTTTTGCTGTAATTAACGGTGAATAATCGATAAGCTCTATTGGCAGCTCACCCGTATTGACCATTGCATTCATTTGAGAATAACTTAGTTTTTTTCCTAAGCTTGCTCTTTCATAAAGAGAATCCATCACTTCTGCCGCTTTCGAATTGACGCGTCCTGTCCATTTTGCAAAAAGTGATCCTTTATCAACGGTTTTCTCTTGCAAATGGCGTTCTAATAATTCAATGGTTAAGCCATTGTTTTGGATGTCTTTGGCCAGCTTTTTGAAAAAATCGTGTTTGTATTGATTTGGTTGTTGCCTTAGGTATTCTTCAATAATACGTTGTGCATCGTCGATTTGATCGTGTTGAATTAACTCATGGGCTTTTTTCCAAACCAAAGCAATCAGGTTTTTTTGCAGTTTTTGGGTCTGTGCTTTTGTATCATTTTGACGGACACTACCATCCAATAACGCATCCTTTACATCGCTTATGTCAATCTCGTGTTCGTTTTGCGCATCAACAGCGATGTGTTGCAAGCTGCGTTGCGCTTTATTTGAGTAAGGAAGATCTTTATTAGCTGCTGCTTTTTCCAAGAGTCTCAATACATCAACTTGCATGGAATTGGACAATTGAAAATAATACGCAGGCTGTTCCATTATCCAATGAGCAACTAACACTGGATGCGATTTGCATAATGTGGATAAAATAGCAAAAGAGCGATCTTTTTCGATACTATTGAATAGGGAACGAATAAAATCAGTATCAAGTTTTTGCTTGTTGGATGCGGAAAAGATTCGTTCCAGTAATTGGGGACCATAATGAGGTGCTTGCGCGATTAGTGTTTCTAAATCTTGACCTAGAGTGGCAAAATGATTGCGTTGCCAGCGATTTAATAAAAAGAATGGCAAACTCTTTTTGTGCAGAGAATCTGACTTTTCCAGTGCCTGTTCTTTATCTTTTTGACGTATTAGGGCCCACTTTAATTCATGTTCCAAAGCTCTTTGCTTCTCTTCATTAAAACGGGCTTTGCGCCATTGGTCATAGCGTGCTCTGAGTAGTCTTTTTTCTTGGGGTGCGGATAAAGGCGGTTCGGCATTGACTAAAGCATCGAACATTGCATCGTTTAGTTTAACGCCTAATTCCTTGAAATAAACGCGTTTAATTAATGCCGCAGCATCGCCATTGATTGGCGAGGTGAAGCCATAAGTTGTAGCAAATAATGCTTGGCGTTGTTTGGAAGTTAATCGAGTGAGTTTATGAGTTAATGAATGTAAAGTGAGTTCATTCTTTTGAATCTTATCCGCTAATTCATTAAAAAATTTATTTTTTATATGTTTTTTCGGATATTGAGTTGCGTAACTTTTTAAATCACTAATCAGTAGGCTCATAAAGATCTCTTAAATTTTACCTCTGTGCATAGGGTACAGTATTAAGATTAAGAGATTATTATATATTCATTTTTTGTAACTACTCACCCCTATACGCCACTGCGTGTCGTACAGGGGTGAACGAACTATATTTAGAAAAAATTGAAAAAAATCAAAAAAATCAAAAAATACTTGACATGTTTTTTGTGTTAAATTTCAAAATTCACTGAACGGCACAAAATCTGCATTAGAAGCACCCTTGCAGATCCACCAAGATCATAAAAGCCTCGAAGGGGAAAGAAACGCTGTCGTGACAAAAGATAACGTCTTGGTGGCGATCCATGGAGGCCAAAAAAA